>CAKRKK010000057.1 GCA_934358235.1 uncultured Lachnospira sp. | reverse complement strand
TCACAGCCTGGTCTTGTACAGTGATGTGACTTGCTTCCTGCTTCTTCACAGGTTGCTTCCTTATCTACTGTCCATTCCTCACTATAGCTATGACCAAGAGCCTTGATATCTTCTTTCTTAGTTTCTCCACATACCTTACATGTATATACCTTTAATCCATTATCAGTACATGTAGCTTCTTTTAATATTTCTCCATCATTCCATACGTGTTCTGTATGTTCAATTGATGCTGTATTATATGAAGTCTTTTCCCACTGTAAGGCTGTAAGACTGTTAAGCTTTCCAGCACCTGTATATGGCTGTACTTCTGTACTCAGGCTGTCTGCTGCATATAATACATAATCCTTATATGGCAGGGCACTCTTGAATTCATCTTTATCCTGAACAAGTGCCACTTCACCTTCCTTAGACGTATTAAGTGTTACCTTTAATTCTGTCTGCTTTCCATCAAGCATATATACTGTATTAAATGCATTAATGTAACCTGCTGGACTGTTTCCATTACCACTTATAATTGCGTTGGTAATACCTGACATATAGCAGTTTTCAAGCAGCATATGCGCACCACAGTTAGATGCAGCACCATTACTTACTATCTTCTTAGCTAATTCCGGATTGGTTTTCTCTATATCAAGACGCATTTCTCTTAAATCCTGTGCATCCATAATACAGTTATATACGTGTGCTGTACCATAACGAAGTCTAGGCATTCTGTCCATAGAATTCTTATAGTAATTATTAGCAAGTGTAAGTGTAATATTCTTAGCTGATGAATCATCATCTGACTGACCTAACAGGTGTGTCTTCTTCTGACCATAAGCATAATTATATATCTGCTGCTCCGTCATACCCTCTTCAAGCAGATGCTTATAATATGGATAATTATCAGGAGCTGCCTTCATAGCATTCATCATTACATCAAAGAATACGCTGTCCTCACTAGCTGGAAGGAACTCGCACCATGATATTGTTATGTTGCTGCTATTAGCTGGTGTCTTAACATCAATAACTCCATCATATGCCTTATAGAATGTACAATGGTCAACCCATATATCAGAGCTTCCCTTTTCTATTGTCATATAATCCCAGTCATTTCTGTCATAATTACCTTCGGTATCATCATCCCATTCCCATATCTCATCAAACTCTATGTTTCTGATTATGATATTGCTTGAGCCTGTTATATCTATACATGTATGTGTAATCTTAGCACCATTCTTAGAATAGATTGTAAGATTGCTCATATCTGCCAGTTTAAGCATAGACACACCTGTCTTTAACAGAGTTGGATGTGTAAGTGGCTCCCACTTGTGTGCAGTTATAAATGAACTGTAAGCACTAAAGTTATTTACCTCCTTATCACCAAGTCCAATATCTGCTGTAAGCTCAATAACAGATGCCTTGCCGCTATTCTTAATACTCTGTATTGCCTTAAGGAAGTCTTCTGCTGTACCAGCTTTATAATAATTATCAGAAGTTTCCTTTAAGAGTCCTCCACCTGTTACACCAGCACTTGCTGCATAGCCTTCAAGTGCATACTGTCCAAGTCCCTTATCGTCACCCTCTGACTGGTCATATGTATCAGATATATATTCCTTCTCAACATATCTGTCTGCTGCCTCTGTCTTTATAGAACCCTTATACTTAGCTTCTGTATCAGCCACTGCAGTATATGGATTCCAGCCAAGATATCCTGCTGTTGTCATAGCCTCTGCCTTATTAGCAGATATCTGTCTTCTGTAGCTGTTAATTGCATATGCAGGTCCATAAGAACCATATTCAAAGAAACGTGCATCAACGGCGAGTGCTGGTGACATATCTGCATATGGATTAGAAGTATTAGCCTTTAACACCTTACCCATATAACAGTTAATCCATGTTATGTAAGCTCCCTGTCCCCAAGGTCTTGCAAGCTTATACTTGTCTCCTGAACATCCATCCTCTGAAAGTATCTGGCAGTTGTTAAAGGTTAGTCCATAATTTGCGCTGTCTGCTGTCTTAGGTGCACATACATAACCAGCATTCTTCTTTGCATTATAACGGAATACAAGTCTGCAGTCATTGAATAATGCTCTTGGCTCATTACCATATATGAAATCCACATTACCAGCTATATAGCACTTGTAGTAATACTGGGTACCACCATTAGCGCATAATGTATCCTGATAGCCAAGTATTCTTAAATTAACATATGATGTTTCATTCGCATCATTTCTTAAAGCATCACACGATTCGTTAGAACCATCGCCAACGTACTCGTATGTATTCTCAATTGTAAGATTCTCTGCGGAAAAGCCTGTTGCAGTCTTATCTATCTTAACTGCACAACGTAAGGACATATCTCCGCCCTTCCATTCCTTAGTATCATAGTATATTCTAGTCTTTTCGCTGTCCTCACCGATAAGTGTAATATATGGTGATGCTACAACGATATGTTCTTCATAGTCACCCTCTTTAACAAGGATAACTACACGTTCTTTATTATCAGCAGCTACTGAGTCTACTGCATTCTGAACTGTCTTATAGGTTGGTATTCCATTAACCAATTCACCATCTGTTCCTGTGAATGTGCGGTCTACAACCTTGTTGTAATTAGTAAGATATACATAATTAAAGGTTTCTCTTGTTATATTGCCATTCTTATCTGTTAATAATAATTCAACATCGTTTCTGCCCTCGGATATAGCAATATCCTTGAAAGAAAATGCTTCTTTACTCTTAACACTTAATTCTCCTGCTTTATTGCCATTAACATTAAGTGTTGCAGTAACTGCATCCTCTACTACACCTTCTATTGTAATCTTTCCGTCATATACAGTATCATATGACTTCTTAGTAATTGTATACTTAACTGCGTCATCCTCGTATACATACTCACCCTTATGTCCTGCTGTTGGAACAGCCCATACTGTATCTGAAGGATTACTATAATTATCTATCTCATCCCCAATATGTGAATATGCTACAACATAGTAGTAGTAAGGCATTTCTTCGGTTACGCTGCTATCTTCGTATGAGGTTTCCTTTACTGTTGCTATCTTTTCTGTATTTTCCTCAGTATCATCATATGAATAACGGTATACCTCATAAGTATCTGCCTTATCTACGGCATTCCACTTAAGGCTGACCTTAGTTGCAGTTGAAGAAATATCTATAACTGGTGAATCCAGAGCAGCTATTACATTTATTGTATCTGCTGTCGCATACGCATTTCTTTCACCACTAACACCTAACTTACCACATACTCTGAACTTATATTCACCCGCATCCTTGATAGCATACTTATAAGATGTAGAAGTAAGCTCTGTTTCAACATCTTCCCAGTCGCCACCATCCTTAGAAGCCTGAAGTACATAGACTCCATCACCTGCTGCAGCCACTTCATCACTCCAGCTTACTGTTATATAATCTCTTGTTTTAGCTGCCTCTGCTTTAACCTCTTTAACAACAGGTGCAGTACCTGCTGGCTTGTAGCAGTCATTCTGATCATAAAGCACAGTACCATCTGCTGCTACATACTTCATATTCTGTACAACAGCCTCAACGCCTGCTAATACAAAGCCATACGCTACTGATGATTCCTTACCATTCGTTTTAAATAAGAGATTATCACTCTTATTATACTCATAGCTTATAGTCTTTTTCTCACCACCCTTAGGTGTAGCTGTTATAACTATTGCTGTAGCTGTTCTTTCAACTGTGAAGGTTACAACTGTTCCAACAGGAATTGTTGTATCTATCTTACTTGAAGCACCTGTAAGATCTGTAGCCTTCTTTGAATATATCATCTTAAGTGCATTGGAATTACGGATTCCTGCTGTAAACATATAATTCTTATCAAAGGCACCTACAAATATACCGTTAGAATTACTGCTTCCACAGCTTGTAATCGTAACATCTGCTGTAAGCTTGTTGAAAGCTGTTGTTTCATCAAAGCCATAGAAGCTTACTGTTTTATTGATAGCACCATTAACTGTTGTTAATGCACCACCTGTCTGTGTAAGTACTAATCTCTGACCTGTTGGCTGTACAACAAGATTAGCGGCTGTACCATATTCATAAGTCTTTGGCATAGCCGGCTGTTCTTTATACTCAACCTCCTTGGCATCATATACAAGTGATATAGACTTAATATATGCACCATCAGCAGTAGATACTATATCTACTGTACCTGCCTCCTTAAAGTCATATCTGTAGGTAGATACTGCCTCTGTTGTGCTTGCAGCTTCGCCACCTATTGTATATAAGCCAAAACCTGCCTGATATGCTTCTACTGAAATAGTACACTTTCCACTTACAGGTATAGTAATCTTAGTTCCATTTGCAAGCTGTGCAGAATTGCCATTAGCTCTTACCTTTCCATTAGTGGTATCTAATATAAGTCCGTTATAATATGCCACCTTATTCTGTATTGTATCCTTGAATTCAGATGCAAAGGACCAGCTTGTCACCTGCTCGAAGGTAAGTGTCTGTGTTGCTGCTTCACCCTTTACCACAACAGTATCACCTGCTGTTATCTTATATGGCTGTGCAAGGAAATCTCCACCAAGTGTAAGAGTATATGAGCCATCTCTTAACTTAATATTCTCCTTATTGTCAAATGTATATGTATAACCATCTTCCTTATTAGTATATGTATACTCTATCTTCTTGCCTGACATATCAGGTTCCTCTGGAAGGTTAACTGTAACAGCATAGGTTGGCTTAAGGGCTGCTGTTATATTAAGTACTGTATCCTCTGTATAAGCTCCAGTACTTCCGGATGTAACCTCATAGTCATTCGCTCCATTTAATGTCACGCTGTATGAAACACCCTTTTCAAACTTTGCTGTATATTCAAGTGTTTCCTTATTAACAGTAACCTCTGGCGCATACTCTTTACCCTCTGCCTTAAATACAGGCTCAAGCTCATCTGTATTATAACCCTCTGCTATACCGCTTATCTTACCTGTCACAACACAGGTTGAGAGCTTTATAATACTCATATCCGCTGTGATATCACCTGTGGCTGTACTTACCTTATGCACAGTTGTACCACTCTTTATATCATATGAAGCATCACTAAGTGATAATTCATATTCCATTTCTGCAGCTTCTACAGGTACTTCTATTGAATATGTACCAGACTTTCCATCTGCTGCTATTGTTATATCTGATGTATAAGTAAAGCCTGTTGTCTTATTCGTTGCTATAACCTGCATGTCATCAGAAAGCTCTGTATTAGAGGTTATAGTTCCCTTAATCTGCTTCTTTACAGACTCGCTGCAAGCGATACCTATTGACCTGATATATGTATTATCAAGAGCATTTAATGTAATCTCACCCTCATCACCTGTAAGATAGGCTTCAATAGTTACCTTTCTATAAGCACTATCTGCTGTATCAGCTACGTTCTCAATACATTTTGCCTTTCTTAATACCTTGCCACTAATCTCAAAGTATTTAGTCAGTACATTATCTGTTACTTCTTTTATGTTATTCTTATTGACAAGTAATGTAATTACTGCCTTATCACCCTTAGCCGGAAGGACCATCTTAGTACCTTTATTAACCTGGATTCTAAGATTCTTCTCATCTGTCGTCTGTGGGGCAAACTTAGCTGATTTTTTCTTATTATCAGCACCCACATACGAATATGTTGCATCCACATAAAGCACATCACCAGCATTATTGGTATAAGTTCCTGTTGCACTCTCTATTGACGTTTTATTAGAGGCGACTGTAACTTTACCTGTATAATCCCATACAGCCTCTGATGTTTCTTCATCTTTAAATGCTGCTGAGGTTACAGCATAGCTTGTTGATGAATCGATTGTAACAGACTTAAAGTACTTCTGCTTACCTAGTGTTAAGGAAATACTATTCTGTTTCTTATCAACATCACCAGTTATAGTGTATGTATCCCAGCTACCCTTACCTGTTGTATTCTTAATCTCAACATTGGACATACCAGAAACAGCCACGCTGCCTTCTGTTGTTATATCATCAAACGAAACTAAGGTTACTGTACAACTCTTAGCTCCACTTACAACAGGAAGCTCCATAACAGTATTTGCATTAACCAGAAAATCGCAATTGCTATTGCCATTTCTTACTCTGAACTGTCCTCCTGTTATATTTATTATATTACCTGCTTCATTCGTTAACTTTCCATTAACTACGCCTCCACTTGAAGCAGTCTGATCTGCTCCAGAAGCATCAGTTAATGTTGAATTCGTTGGCGACCAGGTGGCCGACAACTTTTCTGCTGCCTTAGCTGTTATGCTAAACAGCCCGTCTGGTACTGAGATTCCTGACAATACTAAAGCAACTGTCATAATCATCGCAGATACTCTCTTGAACCAGACTTTTCTTCGTCCTGACTTCTTCATGTTGTCTCCCTTTCTTAGTTACGTGAAATCAAGCTGAAGAATTACTAATCAACCACCTGTATATTCCTAAACTTTTATAAATAATTGATTAATAATTTCTTAATTGTTTCCACTTTCACTAGCTGTTTTGTTCAAATTTTACAAAATAAACCCATAAAATTTTATTTAAGAATACAACTTTTACTAAAAACAAACTACCAATATTTTTTTATCTTATCACTCAACTACTGAATTTTTTAGATTTCGATGTATTTTTATTAGTTCAATAGTACCATATTTCTAACAACGTACTACTAATGCATAATGCAGCCATAAAGCCATAAATTGTATATAAGCATCATCCACAGTCGGCTTTATACCTTTGCAGATAAAAAAAACACCCTGGCAGCCTGCTGGCCGCCACGGTGTTTTTTGAATAATATTAGGAAAAAAGTTTTTATATAAATGCGAGAAAACTCACATTTGTATCAATAATTATACCAGTCCAAGTATATGTGGAAGGAACATAGATATCTGAGGGATATATGTTACTAGTAATAGTGCTATAAGTATTACTCCAAAATAAGGAAGTAATGTCTTTATAACGCTCTCAATTGTCGTTCCACCAACACGGCAGCCTGTGAAAAGAATTGTTCCAACAGGAGGTGTTATTGTACCGATAGATAAGTTGAAGCAGAGCAGGATACCAAAGTGGATTGGATCCATGCCAAGCGACTTACATATTGGTAAAAGAATTGGTGTAAAGATAAGTATTGCTGGTGTTACATCCATAAATGTACCAACTACAAGTAATAATACATTTATAAGAAGTAATATAAGGAACTTGTTAGTTGTAAGACCAAGTATTGCCTTAGCTATCATATCTGGAATTCCTGTAAATGCCATAGCCCAGGACATAATAGAAGACAGACCAATCATAAATGTGATAATACCTGTTGTCTTAGCTGCCTCAAGTACGATTCTTGGAATATCCTTAAGCTTAAATGCTCTGTATATAAGTGATAATACAGTTGCATATACTACTGCAATAGCTGAACCCTCTGTTGCTGTAAAGATACCTCCAAGGATACCTCCGATTACGATTACGATAAGTAAAAGGCTTGGTATTGCCTGCCAGAAGGTCTTAAGTGCTATCTTAAGCGGTACTCTTGACTCTGCCTGATAGCCACGCTTCTTAGCCATAATACCTGCAAGCACCATAACTGCACCGCCCCAGAGAATACCTGGAATATAACCAGCCATAAAGAGTGCTGCTATAGAAACACTGCCTGCAACGCTTGAATACACAATCATTGTGTTACTTGGTGGGATAAGCATACCTACTGGAGCAGATGCTACGTTAACTGCTGTACTGTAGTTCTTATCATAACCTTCCTTTTCTTCAAGTGGTCCGATTGTACCACCCATAGCAGCGGCTGCTGCCGCACCTGAGCCTGAGATTGCTCCAAATAACATATTAGCTACTACATTTGACTGTGCAAGAGCACCCGGCATACGTCCGCTGATTACCTTTGCACAGTTTACAAGTCTCTGTGCGATACCGCCATTATTCATTATGTTACCTGCAAGAATGAAGAACGGAATGGCTATAAGTGAGAATGAATTAGAACCCGCAAATATTCTCTGTGCTGATGTTGCAAATGAAACATCTGCCGGAATCATACATATCATTGAAACTGCTGATGACATACCTATGGCTACGCCGATTGGAGCACCGATAACAAGCAGTACTACCAGTATTGTAACCATTACTAAGGCTACCTGTAACGCTATACTCATATTTACCTCCTATTCTGCTTTCTTCTTAAGCTCAAGACCGATATTATATATGCTGTAGAATATAATAATCACACCACATATTGGAATTATTGAATATATAATACCTGTTGGAATATGTAAGATAGAATCATACTGCACGAAATTCATCTGTGTAATCTTAAAACCGCCGAACACCATTATAAGTCCTGCAAACACTATTGTTACACACTCAATTATTATATTTATTGCTGCCTTTGCTTTTCCCTTAAGCTTATCCTTTAATACTGATATGTTAATATGTTCTCTCTGTCCAAACATATAAGTTGCTGATATGATTATTAACCATACGAAGAAATATCTTGTAAGAATCTCTGTCACGCTGCTAGGTGCAGAAAAGATATATCTGGCAACAACCTGATAAGTCACCATAAGTACCATCATTATAAATATGAATACGCTCGCATAAGAAGTTATCTTATCTAATATGTTCTTAACTGTCTTCATATAGTACCTCCCTTAATCCTCATCACGTAAGGCTTCTACCTTATTATATATATCTTTTGTCATATCTGACTGATTAGCAATACTGTCAAGTAATGGCTGACATTTTTCCCTGAATTCGTTAGTATCAGGATATACAAATACTGCACCGTGGGCTTCTGCTTCCTCCTTGCCCTTTTCAACCGCTTCCTTGAAGGTATCAAACTCATAATCTGTTGATTCCATTATAAGCTGGTCGAATATCTTTCTATCCTCTGCTGATAAGCTGTCTAAGAAATTAGTACTTGCAACCACTACGTCAGGATGAACGATATGTCTTGTGTATGAATAATACTTAGCTACCTCATAGTGCTTGAAGTCTGAATATACAAGTTCGCTGTTCTCACCTGCATCTATAACTCCCTGCTGAAGTGCTGTATACACCTCTGACTGTGACATTGCTGTGCCTGTACCACCCATATACTTAACCATGTTAAGATATGTTGTGCTGTCATTAACTCTTACAATCATACCCTTAAGGTCTTCTGCCGAATTAACAGGCTTTGCCGCATATATATTTCTCTCACCTGCTGTATATATTGTAAGCACCTCGAAGTTATACTTTCTTGTTGACTTGAAAAGCTCTGTAAACACTCCTGCTTCTGTTGCTCTTCTTAAGTGATCCATATCCTTATAAAGATAAGGAGCACCTACTATAGCGAAATTAGTATCATAACCCTCTGGAACTGAACATGGTACAATAGCCATATCAAGAGCACCTGTTCTTATGAATTCTGCCATAGAGCCCTGCTCACCAAGTACACCATTGGCATATATAGTCATCTTGTATCTTCCATTAGTTGCCTTTTCGAACTTTTCACCAAGCTCCTTCATAGCTTTATACTGAGGGTGATTCTCATTCTGGTTAAAGGCTACTCTTATAATCTTTACTTCCTGACCATCCGCACTATTAGTTGAACATCCTGTTAATGCAAGACTTGCAAACATTGTGACGCATAATAGCAATGCTAATAATTTTCTGCCCATAAATACCTCCATATCTGATACATATCTGCCATCAGCCATAAACCCTGCTAAATAACTGACAGCTTTATTCATATGTGTCGTTTTATTACTTTAAAAGCTCTAAGCTCACCTTGACTACAACCTTTCTTACTTCCATAGGCTCTCCGTCTGCAACCTGTGGTCTATGTACATCTGTTGGAAAGAAGACACAGAAACAGCCTGGTGTTGAGGTGATAAAGCCTTCATTGTCTACCTTCTTGTAGAATATAAGATCTCTTTCATCGAATCTTTCATCCACCTCATAATTTCCTGTATCTGGTGTAAAGCCTAACTTTTCTCTTCCTGTTACAAGGAACTGGACATCTAAGTACTTTTCGTGAACCTCTGGTTTTCTATCACTTACTGGTTCTGTCATAGCATCGAATACCTGTGCATATAACTGCTTTCCTTCTATTTCATATACACCTGTTTCCATTTTAGTAAAATCATTGCTCTTTAAATATTCTATAGCTCTCTGTACTGCCTTTGGATAATTAGAATAATCATCCTGTGTATGAATTGATGAAAATATCATCTCTGCTCCCTTCTGTCTGCCTTTCACCTGCAGACCTTTCATATTTAATTCCGAATTTAATTCAGTATTCAATCCAGTAATGACGATTTAAATGCTTATTTACTGGACATTATTTTTGCTTTTATTCTCCATAGCATGAACCATATTAACTATCATTTTATGCGAAGGAACCGGAATTCCAAGTCTGTCTCCTGCCTTCACAACTGCACCACTTATTGTATTAACCTCTGTAAGCCTTCCTGCCTTTAAGTCTGCATATATAGAAGTTCTTCCTTCTGGAGAGTTGATAGATGTATTTCTTACTCTCTCAATCATCTCATCTTCATCAAACTCAAGTCCCATAGCCTTCGCTACCTGCATAGCTTCTTTAATAAGTGTAACTGTCATATTCCAGGCATATTCATCCTGTGCAATAAATCCAATAGGCACCTGAAGCACTCCTGTTAATGCACTAAGTGAGACATTTGTAAATAGCTTATCCCATATAAGCTGCTGTATGTTACTGTAAATGTGTGTATCAAAACCACATCCATCAAAGCACTCCTTGACCTTATCAAGCATACCCTTCTTATCTTCTACAAGCATGCCAATGTTAGTCTTACCCTTACCGCCTCTTCTTACATATCCGTTATCAAGAATAGCTCCGTTATCCTCTGTTGTTCCTATAATAATTCTTTCCTTTGGAACGAATTCTTCAATAATATCTTCGTGTCCGGCACCATTCTGAAGAGTTAAAACATAAGTATTATCACCAATCAAAGCCTTATTTTCCATAAGAGCAGCTCTAGAATATAATGCCTTGACAAATATAATAACAAGATCAACCTCACCTATTCCTTCGCTGCTAAGTAATGCCTTTGGATGATATATGACATCTTTATCATTCTCATATAGCTTCAATCCATCTGCATTAATCTTTTCAACAAGCTCTTCCTTCTTATCTATCATATAAACATCATTGTTTATTGAAAGATGGCCTCCATATATAGAACCCATAGCACCAGCTCCAAGTACTGCTATCTTCATAGTGATCCTCCATTTCTGAACCGTAATACTTCTTATTATACAATATACTTTATATATAGCATACTTTAAAATCCAGCCGGTAATATTATCGCCTGTTTAAAAGCCTCTATAATAATCATAGTCATCAGTTTCCTCTATATAATCATAGTCATCAGCTTTTACAGAATTACCGGCTGATTATCAACCGTAATACCTAACTAAGTTATCTTGTAAATTCAGCAAGTCCTTCGATTGCATATGCTCTGATAGGGCATGAATCTAATCCATAGATTGGAAGTGGTGAATATGACATGAAGAATGTATCCTGTGAAAGCTTATCAAGATTCTTTAATACTTCAAGGAATACTATGTTTTCTGCCATACAGATATCGTGGAAAGGCTTAACATCTTCGTTGCAGTTCTCAATTGAAACTCCATCACCAAAGCCTACACACTTAATCTTGTGGTCTACACACCACTGTGCTGTTTCACCATTAACTAATAATCTCTGATCCTTATCTGTATTAGTATCAGGTGTGAATGGATCAATCTTATAAGAAGAATCTATGATAAGAATATCTCCTTCCTTAACCCATCCCTCTGTTGCCTTATCAAGGTCTGCTGCACTGATGTGCTTTCTATGAGGAAGTGTATCCTTGAAATCTACATATATTGCTCTTCCCATAAATGTTGTAAGTGGAAGCTCTGCAACTGATGGCCAATTATCATCATGATGATAAGGACACTCACAATGTGTTCCAAGGTGGCTTGTAAGATCCATAGCAGTATGGAAATCTGGGATTGGTCCACCTGTATTATATCTGATAAGATGGCATCTTCTAGACTCTGTCTTTGGGTCTAATGGCTTTGTAA
>CAKRKK010000056.1 GCA_934358235.1 uncultured Lachnospira sp. | reverse complement strand
CCTTTTCTGACATAAAAGCTGACAACATACTTTCATACTCAGCATTGTCCCTTAGTCCTAAAGCATATTCAAGTCTGTCACTTATGTTACCATCTGAGTTAAGAACAAGTACACATTCATTATAACTCTCTGGCCAACGGCCTGCCTTTATATCATACTGTCCTTCATATAATGAACTGTTAACAGGCAGCTCATAAAACACATTCATGGACATTCCTGAGGTCATGGAATTCTCGTATGCTGAAGACATTCCTATCATTTCAGTAGATTTATCCGGATTAATCTGCTTATAACTGCCATCCTCATTAGTTCTGTATATCTGCGGTGTAACTACATATTTATACTCTATTGCATGGACATAATTATCTATATTCTCTGGATTGCTTTCTATATATTTCTTTAGTGCAGCTAAATCATTTGTGCTCATCTTAGAAAACATATTACTAATTGCAGGAGTTACACCAACATCATTATCCTTATCTCCACTCTCTGCAGATGCCATTCCAACCATCATAGATGTCAGGTCAAAACCAGTACTCTGTATCTGAAGTGGATATTCTGATAGTGTATCCTCCTCCATTGCACTAATGTAACTGCTCACACCATTAGATATTGAAAGTATAAGTGCAATGCCTATTATTCCTATTGAGCCTGCAAATGAAGTCAGAATCGTCCTTGCCTTCTTTGTCTTAAGATTCTGAAAGCTTAGTGAAAGTGCTGTAAGAAATGACATTGAAGACTTCCCCATATTCTTATGTACCGGCTTTTTGGCTACTGCTTCATCAACCTCCAGCGGATCTGAATCAGATAATAGCTTTCCGTCTTTAACCTCCACTATTCTTGTAGCATATTCATAAGCAAGCTCAGGATTATGTGTTACCATAACTACAAGCCTATCCTTAGATACCTCCTTAAGCAGCTCCATAACCTGTACGCTCGTATCGCTATCAAGTGCTCCTGTCGGTTCATCTGCAAGAAGTATATCCGGATTATTAACTAGTGCCCTTGCTATTGCGACTCTCTGCATCTGTCCACCCGACATCTGGTTAGGTCTTTTATGTAGCTGTTCACCAAGACCTACCTTTTCAAGAGCCTCCTTAGCCCGTTTTCTTCTCTCTGTTCTCGATATTCCAGATATAGTTAGTGCTAATTCAACATTAGAAAGTACTGTCTGATGCGGTATCAGATTATAGCTCTGGAATACAAAGCCTATTGTATGGTTACGATATGAATCCCAGTCCTTATCCTTATATTTCTTAGTAGAAATACCATTGATAATAAGATCTCCACTATCATATCTGTCAAGACCACCTATTATATTAAGAAGCGTAGTTTTACCAGAACCACTTGGTCCAAGAATTGCCACGAACTCACTATCTCTTAAGTTCAGGGACACATCATCAAGTGCCTTCTGGACCAGTTTTCCTGTTCTATATTCCTTATGGATGTGTTGAAGCTGAAGCATTATATATCTCCTGTTCATTTTATTATCATAACTGAATTTTATTATAAAACAATGTATACTTTTATTACAATATACTTTGGTTATAAAAACATTACTATTTTATAACATTTTCATAAAGTTATCTGTATTTTTTCTGCTACATGCCGTTACTCAAGCATGTTATAATTATAAAATAAAATACTAGGAGGTAAATACCTCTGCTCCTGCAAGGGCAGTCGCATTTTACTTCGTAAAACAAGGAGGTATATAAATATGTGGGCTTATGAAAGTGTTTTTTATCAGATATATCCTTTAGGCTTCTGCGGTGCACCTTATGACAATGATGGTATCCTTACACATCGTATCCTTAAGGTTAATGAATGGATTCCCCATATTAAAAAGCTGGGTGCTAATGCAATATATTTCTCACCTGTATTTGAAGCTGACACTCACGGATATAATACCCGTGACTATACAACAATAGATAAAAGACTTGGAACCAACGAGGATTTCGCCAATGTATGCTCTAATCTTCACAAGGAAGGAATCAAGGTTGTTCTTGATGGCGTATTTAACCACGTAGGACGCGGCTTCTGGGCTTTTCAGGACGTTCTTAAAAACCGGGAGAATTCTGCTTATGTTAACTGGTTTGCAAGAATCGACTTTAATGGCAACTCAGACTATAATGACGGTCTGTGGTATGAGGGCTGGGAAGGCTGTTATGACCTTGTAAAGCTCAATCTATACAATGAAGATGTTATACAACACATTTTTAATGCTATCAAAGGATGGGTAAACGAATTCGATATAGACGGCTTAAGACTTGATGTGGCTTACTGTTTAAATCACGACTTTTTAAGAAGGCTCCGCTCCTTCTGTGATTCGCTAAAGCCTGATTTCTTTCTTCTTGGAGAAACTCTTCATGGTGACTATAACCAGATTATGAATAATGAAATGCTGCATTCCGTAACTAATTACGAATGTTATAAAGGTCTTTATTCAAGCTTTAACTGCATGAATATGTTCGAAATAAACCATTCACTATTAAGGCAGTTCGGACCTGAAAACTGGACTCTTTATAAGGGAAAGCATCTGCTCTCCTTCGTTGACAATCATGATGTGACAAGAGTTGCGAGTATTCTTAATAATGCTAACCACCTTCCTCTTATATACACCCTTGCATTCGGAATGCCTGGTATTCCCTGTGTATACTACGGCAGCGAATGGGGTGCCACCGGAAGAAAGGAGGAGGGGGATCCTGCTTTGCGTACTTCCTTTGATGCACCTGTATGGAATGACCTCACAACCTTTATATCAAAGCTGGCTGATGCAAAGAAGTCCTCAAATGCTCTGAATTATGGCAGCTTCTCATCTATCGTGCTCACCAACGAGCAGTGCGTCTTCCTGCGTCAGTATAATGATGAACGTGTTCTTGTTGCCATCAATGCATCTGAGCAGCCTTACTTTGCTTCGTTTAACATCGGAACTGATACATGCACTGACCTTATAAGCGGCAGCGAAATTAAGCTTAATAACGGAATGGAACTGCCTGGATACAGTAGTTTTATACTTCGTCCATTCTCTTAAGCTCCGGAAGTACTGTACATAACATTGTTATAAAGCAGATACTTCCTCCTATTACATTGGATAATGGCTCAGCCAGAAATACTCCTGCTGTTCCCATATTAAATGTATATGGCATAATATATGTAAGAGGCACGACTATAATTACTTTTCTTAGCAATGAAAAGAATATGGCGTGCTTCTTTTTATTAAGTGACTTAAATACTGTCTGTCCGATATATTGCAGATCCATAAATATAAATGCTGCAAAATACTGCTTTAATGCAACAATAGCATCACTAAGCAGGCTGCTGTCTGAGCTGAATATGCTTATTAATGCTCCCGGTGCAAATATAATAATACTCCACATAACAGCCGTATAAGCCAGTGTCATAATACCAAGAACCGCTATTGCTTTTCTGATACGTGCCGGCTTTCCTGCACCATAATTATAACTGATAACTGGCGAAGAGCCTTCATTAATAGCGTGAATCGGAGTATCCACAAGCTGCCTTACACTAGATACTATTGTCATTACTGATATGTAAATATCTCCTCCTGTTACTGCCAATACATTATTGCAGCATATTGTAACAAGACTGTTAGTAACCTGCATTATAAATCCCGCGGTGCCAAGACTTATAATATTCTTAGCATAGCCTGCACACTCTGCAAGCTCATTTTTCTTTAAAAATCTCATTCTTAATTCAGATTTATGTGTCAGAAAATATATTGTAAACATAGCTGAGAAGCATTGTGAAATAACTGTTGCTACTGCTGCTCCCTTTACGCCTAAGCCAAAAACAAATATAAACAATGGATCCAGTATAAAATTAAGAACTGCTCCTATTGCAACTGATATCATACCAGTTGTAGAATATCCCTGTGCATTAATATATGGATTAAGTCCTAAAGCAAGCATTGATGGTATTGTTCCTATAAGATAAATCATCATATATGGATATGCATAAACAATTGTACTGTCTGATGCGCCAAACACCATAAGAATCTGTTTTGAAAACAGCATGCCACAGGACATTAATATAAATGCACCTGCACAGAGCATTGAAAATGACGTATCCATAATAAGCGAGGCTTCTTTATTCTTCTTTCTTCCCCTGTATATCGAAAACAGAGGTGTTCCACCGCTTCCAAACAAGTTAGCAAATGCTGTAATAATAACAATTACCGGAAAGCATATTCCTACTGCACCTATAGCTGTTGTGCCAATATGTGGTATACGTGCAATATATATCCTGTCTACTACGTTATACAAAAGATTCAATAACTGTGCTACAAGCATAGGGATTGATGCACTTAAAATATTATCTGTAATTGTTCCGTTCTCAAAGTCTATTTTTTTCATTTTCTACTACCTGTCCTGCGTATTATACTGCATATTATCATACTATCTTACATAATGTTTTCCTCTATTATACATATTCATCTGGAAATTTCAATTTATAAAATTTCAATTTCTAATAATCATTTCTGTTAAAGCCTCTTTATGCTATGTCACAGACTAAACGCTGTTCTAACAGCTTATAATTCTTCCGGTTCTAGCCGTAACCCTGTGTGAGATTGATATAACAGTCCTGTTTTCAGACACATTTTTTAATGCCTTTAATACTTCTCTTTCTGTATCAGCATCCAGATTAGCAGTTATCTCATCTAAAAGCAGAAGCTGTGGATTAGCAGCAGTTGCCCTTGCAATAGACAATAACTGCCATTGTCCCTGCGAGAATATTTCCTGCGTGCAGGGTGTATCATATCCCTTATCAAAGCTCATAATTGTATCGTGAAGTCCTGCAAGCCTGGCTGCATTCACAACCTCATCCATAGATATAGCTTCATCATATAATGTAATCTGGTCCTTAACTGTTCCTGGCACCATATGAAATGTCTGTTCAACATAACCAAATATTCTTCTTTTCTTATTATCAGGTATATTATAAGAATCGATTCCATCAATTAGTATCTGTCCCTTTAAAGGCCTGTATAAACCTAAAAGCAGCTTGAATATTGTGCTCTTTCCCGCACCTGTCCTTCCCTGCAGCGTAACCTGTTCCCCCATATCAACATTGAAGCTCTTATCCTTTATTATAATATGGTCAGCCTCATATCCGAAGGTTACATTATTAAACTGGACATATGGTGTGCAGTCTTTCCTGACTTTTAACTTTTCACTATTATTGACGTTTGCTGTCTGTGTTTCTAACACAGCATTATTATCTGCACTTATATCAGCATTAAAATCCGCATTAATATCTGCTTTAATATCAACATTAAAATCTGCCTTAATATCTGCCTTAACGGCTTCAATGGCTGGTAGTGCTGGAAGTGTAAAGAATTCATTTATTCTTCTTACGCCGGCAATCGCTGACTGTATAGTCTGTATTTCCATACCGAGGCTCTCAACTGGTGCAAATATCTGTGATATGTAGTTAATAACAGCTACCGCCGTACCTGCTGACATTCCAAAAAGATTAAGAACATTTGCATTGCCCGATGCAGAAAACAACATAACTACCGCTACTACAACTGCATTTAATATAAGAATAACAGGTGAATATATGGCATCGTAAAAGTTAGTCTTTTCCATAGCCTTATAGCTGTCACCTATATATTCATCATATCTTTTCTCCATATACTTTTCCTTGCCAAGATTATGTATAGTACGGATATTATGAAGTGTTTCCGGAACGTGCCCTGAAGCCTTGCTTACTGCACGCCGGTTTCGCAGCTGGGCTTCAAGCATATTTTTTTGTACATATCTGGTAAACCAGAATATAAATGGCAGTAATATGAGCAATAATATTGCAAGTCCTTTATTTCTGAACCATATAACTGCAATAATACTCACTATCTTACAGGCATCTGCAAACATACTGACTATACCAGAGGTAAACAGATTCTCTACTGTATCAACATCACCGACAAATCTTGACACAATAGCTCCCGGCTCCTGACGGTTTAATGAATCTGCTGTCAGTATGGTAAAATGCTCCATAAGGCCACTACGCAGAGCATGCGTTATCTTTTGGCCAAATACTGTAAGAAGCCCTTCCCTTGCAGCTTCCATAAGACCTGTTATCACAGTAAATACCATATAAAGAAATATAAGATATAAAGGAACCTGACACCCTTCTGCCAATGTATCTACTATTCTTCCAAGTACAAGCGGTGGATAAAGTGCAGTTACAACTGCACAGCATACTGTTATTATAATACCAAGTGAAAGCCACTTTTTCTTTATTATAGTGTGCAATATTATTGAGCCTACACTAAATACTTTGCCGCCATTATCAACATTACTATTATGTTTACTCACGTTTATCCACCACCCCTCTGACATTCTTATGTTGTTCATATGAAACAGTATCTTCACTCATTGCATTTGCTGTATCATATAACTGTCTATAAGCCATACATTCCGACATAAGTTCATCATGCGCTCCTACTCTGGCACTGCCTTCATCAAGCCATATAACTTTATCCAGCTTAGGAAACATATACAAACGGTGAGACAGAATAATAACGATACTACCTGCCGTCATTTTTCTAATATTATTATATATCTGCTCCTCTGTATTCTTATCAAGTGCTGAAAATGGATCATCTAGTATAAAAACTGGCTTTTTATGGCATAAAGTTCTTGCTAATGCAATTCTTTGTGCCTGTCCTCCAGACAATCTCACGCCTCCACTGCCTATAAGGGTATCTGCTCCCTGCTCCATAGCCTCAACTTCTTTATCAATACATACTGCTTTAAGATATTCATTTACGTCCTTATTATCACCAAGCAGGATATTATTCTTTATTGAATCATTGAAAAGCTCTGGATCGTGTCCAAGGTAACTTATTATTCCTGTTCTTACATTATCTGCAGCATTTCTTAGCTCACATCCGTTATATCTGATACTTCCCTCATATGGATATTCACACAGAAATGTCTTTCCAAAGGTTGACTTACCACTAGCAACCGGACCTGTAACACCTATGATCTGTCCCGGCTCTCCAGTAAAGGAAATATCATTATATACATTTTTCCCATCTGGATATGTAAAGCTTAAGTTTTGCACCTCAAGCCTTCCTGATGTCTGATTTTTACAATCTGTATCCTTAGCCTGAATAACCATAAGCGGCTTAATACGTTTCCATGAAACCTGTGCCTTATGTACTGCATTAAACAGCTTCGCCGCCTTCGAGGACTTATCAGATAACTTTATAAAGCAGGCCAGGAATGTTGTAAATGCTGCAATATCCCAGGTTCTCCATCCTGTTCCAAGTACATTTCTGCTGCCAAAATATAATATAAATAAAATGCCCATCATAGATATTATTCTATATAATGGTGTAAGAGAAGAATTCCATATATTAGCATAAATAGCTGATTTCTCATACTTAGCCAGATTATCTTCATACGCATTTTTTCTGTTATCTTCCCTGCCATAGACTCTGTAGGTTATAGCATTGGATGCTCTGTCGAGTGTTGCATTACTAAGGATACCAGATTGTTTTTTATACGCAGCGCCTGTTTTCTGGACTATTACTTTCATCTTTTCAGCAATGATATAAGATATAGGTGGAAATATCATTGCAATAAGTGCCAGCCTTACATCATATACAAGCAACATTCCTGCATATGCAGCCAGCGCTACTCCTGTATCAAATATTTCTGTTGTAAACTTTCTCATGCCTTCAGCACAATCATCTACATCAAGTATGGCCTTTGTCATAATATCGCCCATACCTTCACCTTCAAGCTCTGTCCTGCTCTTTAATACAAGTGTTCCATATAATATTTTCTTCATTCTTCTATTAACATTATTGGCGAATCTACGAACATAAAAACGTTTTATATATCTTGATACCTGAACTACTCCAATTGAAATAACATATGCAGTAACAAGTATAACCATATCCTTGTATACAGCATTCTTTGCCAGTATATCTATAAGACAGCCTGCCATTTTTCCTTCAAACCATGGTCCAAACAAAAGTCCAAGATTGTATATAAAACCTGACACAGTTATTATAAGCAGCACCTTCCACTCTTCTTTAAAATATGATAGTATTCTGTCGGCTTTAAATGTTTTATGTGCGGTCGCATTTTCATTATCTGAAGGATTTACTCCATTATTTCTTAATTTAAAATCCAGTCTCATCTGATGCCACAGGACATTTCCATGAGTGGATTTATCTGTTATCCCCTCATCAACAAATCCAAACTTGGAATAATATGGAACAAGACTTTCTTTACAGGTTAATACAAGCCCTTTCCGGTTCTGTTTTCTGGCATCTAATATGGCCTTCTTAATCAGCTCTTTCGCATATCCACATCTGCGATATTCAGGAAGAGTATTTACACCAAAAATCATCTGCCATGCACCATTCTCATTATGCATTGATGCATTTTCATACATCTCATCTGTAAGATCAGTCTCATCCGTAACAAAACCATCTACAAACGCAATGAGTTTATCATTATCAAACATAAGCCAGAAATGATTTCCATAGTATTTTATTCTTTGCTCAAATTCTTCTTTAGTTGCTGCCTCTAAGGCTGGAAAACACTCGGCTTCAACCGATGCAATATCGTCTAAATCAGCCATTGTTGCATATCTTATATTCACAATCGTTCCTTCTTTACTATGATTTTTTCATTATGTTATTATTCATATAATATTATAATCTGCTTGTATCCGTTAATCCCATTTTTTATCTCCTTCAGTTTTCCTTTACTTTTAAGGCATGCTAATTCAAAATCCATATATCACTATTTTCTCTCTTTCCTGTTCACCATCTGATATATCGGAACAGTCTATTTCATCATATAGCTTTAAGCTGTATTCCTGTGAAATATGCATCAGATATTCATAGGAAGGATAATAGAAAATAAGAAACATTTCTCTTGGTTTTTCATAATAGCTTTGTAAAACATTTCCTAAAACTGACGAGAAAATTTCCAAAGAAAAAGGATTGAAGAAAAAAATCCTATCCACTTCATTTGGAATCTCATACTTAAGTGCATCCATACATAAAAAAGTAACCCTGTTTCCCGATATACTATCAGCTTTATTTGCCATTGCCCTTTCAAAAATTCTTTCATCATACTCAATACCTATGGAACGACATTTAGTCTGATATGACATGAATATACTTACCCTGCCTTTTCCACTACCATAATCCAGCAATGTATTCTTCTTACTTATTATTCCTGTATTAGATAACCTGTTAAGCACTTCATATGATGTCGGCTCATATGGATATCTGTAAGAATCCGATTTTGAATCATCCCTGCCGGTAGTTCTTATTCTAAGTAATTTTTCCCATTCTTTTTCTGTCATAAAACTTGTTCTCCTAATAGCTTCTTCCTTCCAGTTTTAACTTCTTAAATGGATATTCATTTATACGATATGCAATTATCAAGAAAAATGCAACAAAAATTCTCAATTTTCACTTGCAATTAATGTCGTTTCAAATTCTGCTTTTCTATACATTTTAAAGAGTGTATAGTATAATAGGTAAAAGAAAATGGATGTGTGGATGTTACGGAAAAAAAAGTAAAAATGAAGCAATGCGGGCGAATTTTAAAAAAGTGTATGACATATTACACTTTTTAAAAGCGTACACTTTTTTCCACTATCTGAATATTTTGGTGATACGGAGGGCTAAATGATTACGAAAAATATATTAAATTCATCCGAATATAGTTTCTTAAAAACAGATGAACATCTTGGGGAAAATATAATTCTGCTTGGATTAGCTGGCAGTTATTCATATGGTACCAATAATGATGAAAGCGACATTGATGTCAGGGGAATTACTCTTAACAGAAAATCTGATCTCATAGGACTTACAGAATATGAGCAGTATGTTGACACTAATACCGACACAACAATATACACATTTAACAAAATTATCAAGCTCCTTCTTAACTGCAACCCAAATACTATTGAGCTTTTAGGGCTAAGAAAAGAGCATTATCTTTATCTTAATAATATTGGCGAAGAACTCATAAATAATAAGACACTTTTCCTATCAAAGCGTGCAGTACAATCGTTTGGCGGATATGCCGATGCACAGCTAAGAAGATTAGAAAATGCACTTGCAAGAGACTCATATCCACAGGCAGACAAAGAACAACATATATTTAACTCTGTAAAAAATACTATGTACAGATTTAACTCTGCTTATAACTCCTTTGATAAAGGGCAGCTTAATATTTATATAGACACAGCCGTTAATCCTGAATTAGACACAGAAATATTCATTGATGCTAATTTAAAGCATTATCCATTAAGAGACTATAAGGGCATGCTTAGTGAAATGACAAATGTTGTTAAGGATTATGATAAACTTGGAAAACGCAATAAGAAAAAGGATGATAAACACCTTAATAAACATGCTATGCATCTTATACGACTTTTTATAATGGCTATAGATATTCTTGAAAAAGGTGAAATTAACACCTACAGAGAAAACGAACATGATATGCTTATGGATATCAGAAATGGAAAATATCAAAGCAGCGACCACACCTTTAACAGCGCCTTTTATGATATATTATCAGAATATGAAAAAAGTTTTCAGTATGCTGCAAATAATACATCTCTTCCTGATGAACCGGATATGAATAAAGTACAGGAATATGTAATGTCTGTAAATGAAAGAGTGATAAGGTGATTTTTATGGTATAATTTACTCATTTATTAATATTTTTGTCATATCCTGTAATCTTTTTGATTATTGGCGTAATGACACATAGAATACACATAGCCCCATATTCTTTATTATTTTGCATTGTCAATTTCAATTTATCTGAAATAAGCTATTTGTCGGTTTATTCCTGTATCTCACCATCAAATATCATATTCCAGCTCATACGGATATCATACATCAGCCTTGTAAGTGCAATACTATCTTCCGGTGTATAAATAGCACTTGCACTATTTCCTGATGCTATGCATCTGCCTGCTTCACGAATCTCATATTCAAATCCATTTATATCAACCGGGCACTCGATTGTTTCCGGTTCTTTACCATCCACCTCAAGTATCAAGGTCTTTGCGTGTTGGAAATCCGGCAAAAATATACTTCCCTTTGTTCCCTCAATTCTGGCATTACGTTTTAATTCCTCTCCTATTGTCTGGACTGACTCTGCAATACATCCATCATTATATGTCAGTTTGAGACAACTATAATCATCTGTTCCATTCTCATTAATATGTACTTTTGTGGTTTCTACATTCTGCGGATCACGCCCTGTAACAATACGCAAAAATCCCAGATTGTAAATTCCTATATCCAACAGAGCACCTCCACCAAGTGCAGAGTTAAATTTACGCTCTTTTCTGGCACCCGTTGCAACAAATCCATACTGACAGGAAATATGTTTAATTTCTCCTATTGTTCCCTGAAGAAGGATATTACGCAGACGATTATACAATGGCAGAAACCATATCCATAATCCCTCCATAATAAAAAGATGCTTATCTATTGCCAGCCTGTACAGCTCCTGTGCCTGTTTCTCATTTATTGTAAATGGCTTTTCACAAAGTACATGCTTACCATGCTCAAGACAAAGTCTGCAATTCTCATAATGCAGACTATTCGGTGTTGCTACATAAACAGACTCAACATCCGGATCATTTACCAATGCTTCATAAGAATCATAATATCGTGGAATGTCATGCTCCCTGGCAAAAGCTTTTGCACTATCTATGTGCCGGGAGCCTACTGCTGCAAGCTGTTCATTTTCATTACTCATCTGATTTATAGTTGATGCAAATTTTTTTGCAATATTACCTGTAGCCATAATTCCCCACTTCATATCATTTTCCTCCTACTAATAACATAATTGCATTTCACATTCATATCTTGTTAATAATTATACACTATTTTACTACATACACCAACACAAAATAGCAAGTCAAATTTCATATTATTTACTGTCACAACTATTGTACGCCTCATTATTGTTATATAATATTTTTATATTAATCAAAATTTTTCAACACAATCTAAAAAAAGCTGCCACATATCAAGTGTGACAGCCCCTTTATGGTAATAGGGTAATTAATAATTTATATTTCACATGCAACATCATATGCTGATTTAATAGCATGCTC
>CAKRKK010000055.1 GCA_934358235.1 uncultured Lachnospira sp. | reverse complement strand
CCGATATGACCTGTGTAAAGTACTTTTCTTGCTGCATTGATTACATCCATAACTGGTACCTTGGAAATAACCATTTCTACCTGTACCTTAGGAAGTAACTGCATCTCCATCTGAACACCTCTGTAGTATTCAGGTGCACCCTTCTGGGCTCCACAGCCAAGCACCTGTGTTACTGTCATACCAGTTACACCGATATCGTTCATAGCCTTCTTTAGTGCCTCGAATCTTTCCTGCTTCATAAGAATTTCAACCTTAGTAATCTTCTTATCATCAGGTATTTCAGATGTCTTAACCATAGCTGGAACCGCATTTTCAACTGATTCTGAACCTACTGATACAACATCATCATATGTTATATCTATATCTGGCATACCTGCTGCACCGAATTCAAAGCCTGCATATGCACTTGTAAGACCATGTTCACATATATCAAGTCCCTTGATTTCTTCTTCCTTAGAAGCTCTAAGTCCGATAGTTGCCTTAATAGCAAGGAATACAATTGTCATACATACTACTGCCCATGCTGCTACTGTTACAAAACCTAATAACTGAAGTCCTAACTGTGTGAATCCACCACCATAGAATAAGCCTTCTGCTTTGATAGCACCATTTTCCATAGCTATTGCATACCCAGGTGCCTTGCTTGTTGCAAAAAGACCAACTGCGATTGTTCCCCATATACCATTCATCATATGAACAGCAACTGCACCAACAGGATCATCTATATGCAGCTTATAATCAAGAAGCCATACACCAAATACTACAAGAAGTCCTGCTACAATACCAATAACAAGGGCACCCTTTGCATCAGTTACATCACAAGGTGCTGTTATAGCAACAAGACCTGCAAGTGATGCATTAAGACACATTGAAACATCTGGTTTCTTATACTTAATCCATGTAAATATCATACACGTAACTGTTGCTACTGCCGGTGCTATTGTTGTTGTGAGGAATACTGATCCAAGATCTTCGATTGTAGTACAAGCAGCGCCGTTGAAGCCATACCAGCCGAACCATAATATGAATACACCGAGCGCTCCAAGAGGTATGCTGTGTCCGGGAAACGCATTTACCTTGACTACCTTTCCCTTCTCATCCTTGACGAACTTACCAATACGTGGACCAAGTATCTTTGCACCTATAATAGCTGAAATACCACCTACCATATGTATACAGCATGAACCAGCAAAATCATGGAAGCCTAACTGTGCTAACCAGCCGCCGCCCCATATCCAATGTGCTTCAATTGGATATACAAGTGCTGAAATAACTCCAGAGTATACACAATATGAAAGGAACTTTGTTCTTTCTGCCATAGCTCCTGATACTATTGTTGCTGTTGTTGCACAGAATACTAAGTTAAATACAAAGCTTGAGAAATCAAAACTCTCATAAGCTGTAAATATATCAAATCCTGGTTTTCCAATAAAACCTGCTAAATCTTCACCAAGTAATAAACTAAAACCTATTACTATGAATACTACTGTACCTATACAGAAATCCATAAGATTCTTCATAATAATATTACCTGCGTTCTTAGCTCTTGTGAAGCCTGTTTCTACCATTGCAAATCCTGCCTGCATCCAGAATACCAGTGCAGCGCCGATAAGGAACCAGATTCCAAATGTCTGCTCACTTATCAAGTTAGTTATCTGTTCTACTGCCATAACCTTTTCCTCCCTAATTCTTTTCTTGGAAGTCTAATGAAGTTGATCAGTTTTCATAAGACAACTGAAAATACAGAATAACACACGAATTACCCGCGCCGTAATATAATAAAAAAAGACGTGCAACTACTTTTCTCAAGTAATCACACGTCTTTGTGCTCTCTGTTTTTCAATTATGTTGTCTATTATACAGTTCTTTTTTTATATTTATTGAAAAAATCCGACATGTTTATTGACTTTTTTTATATTTGTTTTATTATTATAACATAAGTGTAAAAAGTATAAAAAAATATTTCCGCATGCAAAAGCTTTTTACTTAAGACACGCTAAACAATAAAAACAGAATAAAATGTTGTGAATACGGCATTTTATAAAACAGGAGATAGAATACTTATGACTAACAATATATATCAACCGTTAATATTCAACAATAATATAAGCATCAGCTCTAAGCTGCTGACTCACCCAGCCAATATAAACAGAGTCCAGAATAAAATGTACATATATGAACTAAGCAAAACAGAAGCTCAGAACTGTATTGTCTCTGGGAATTCTATTCTTATTCCATGCACGAATACAACATGGCTTATTGGCTACAATCACTCAGATAATTCAGCAGCATTTTATTGTATAGGTCCATCCGCACATAAACGTGAATATTCCTTTGGTGATTATGAACATTACTTTTGTGTTCATTTTGATGATATCTGCTCTTACCTTGCAAAGGGTGTACCTGAGGATACCTATCCTTCAAGCATGGCTAATGAGATATATGAATATGTTCCATCAAAAGGCTCTTATGAATATGATCTTATTAAGGATTTTAAAAATAATACAAGCTTTGATGCACACATATCTATGTTTAACAGATTTCTTGAAAAAGGCAAACAATGCTGTTATGTCCCGGCCAATATGATTGCTCTGACTGACATGATAAAAAAAGCCTATGGCAGCATCCATATCTCTGAGCTTGCCACAAGCCTTGGGTATTCTGAAAGACACATATTAAGAATGTTTAACGAAACTATGGGTATGTCAGCTAAGGATTACTGTAAAACAGTACGGTTCCAGACGGTTATTTCCAATATGCTTTCCAATAAAGCACTACATAACAGTGCATATATTGCAGGTCTTGGATATTCTGACCAGGCTCATTTCCAACGTGAATTCAAGCTGTTCACAGGAATGACACCCCGGCAGTTTATTAAACAGACAGCCTCTTTCTAGCGTTTGAGGTGTTTTAGGATTGCAGGCGTTACATAGCAATAAAGCGATCCGGTTACATCAGTGAGTGGCAAAATTCATTTTTGCCACTCACATCATAATATACTATATAATGTATACACGCTATCATACACAATACACAATACACTCTATATATTCCACATACACTACAATATAAAATCAGACATTACTGTATTACTTATATCTATTCCACGCTGGGATAAGTATAAACGGTTACCTTTATGTACAAGCAACCCGCTGGCAATATTATCCTTTATCGGTTTATCATATATCTTACTTATATCACAACCGAACTTTTCTTTAAAATCTGCGATGTCTATACCTGCTGTTTTTCTTAATCCAAGAAACATATATTCAGACATTTCATCCTCTCTTGAAAGCTCCTCAACGTCAGTTCTTATAGCCTCTATTCTCTGTTCCACGTCTATGTTCTGTGATACACATTCTATATTCTGTGATACATCATCCCCATCACCTAATAAAATATCCATATACTGTCTTATATCTGATATATTAGTATACCTTTTTTCACCATATAACGAAGCTGCACCTATTCCAAAACCTATGTAATTACATCTTTCCCAGTACTTTATATTATGCCTGCATTCATATCCTTTCCGGGCATAATTAGATATTTCATACTGTCCATATCCTGCGGCAGCAAGTATATCCTTAGTCATATGATACATATACCTGTCATCCTCCTCTGAGGGTATCGGCGGAAAACGGTCTATATTATCTGAAAGGCTGGTTCCCTCTTCAATTATAAGGCTATATACAGATATATGCTCTGTTTCCAGCGATATAGCTTTCTTAAGTACAGACCTATAGCTTTCTATGGTCTGTCCCGGAAGTGCTGACATCAGATCTATATTGATATTGTCAAAGCCCGCTTTTCTTGCCAGCTTGTAGTTTTCAACAAACTGCTCATAGGTATGTATTCTTCCAAGCAGCTTTAATTCACTATTGCTGGTACTCTGAAGGCCAAAGCTTATCCTGTTAATCCCGGCCTCACGGTATATTTCTATTTTGGTCATATCCAGAGTTCCCGGATTGCACTCTATTGTTATCTCAGCAGCTTCGCTGACATTATAATTATCCCTTACTGCCTCTATAATAGCTTTAATATCAAGCGCATCTATTACAGATGGTGTTCCTCCACCTATAAATATAGACGTTACTATATCCTTTTTATCGATACTTCCTTGTCCGATACCATCGTTATTATCCATTAACAGCTTATGTGCGTGGGCTTTACTGTTTCTACCTTCCTTTGTCAGGTATATTTCTTTTATAATTGCATTAACATATCTTTTTTTCGTTTCCTCATCAGCAGGTGATGAAAGAAAATCGCAATATATACACTTATGTACACAAAAGGGGATATGTATATATATCCCCAGTTCGTTATTATTATTCTTCATCTAATTTCAATACGCTCATAAATGCTTTCTGTGGTATTTCTACATTACCAATCTGGCGCATTCTCTTCTTTCCTTCCTTCTGTTTTTCAAGAAGCTTCTTTTTACGTGAAATATCTCCACCATAACACTTAGCAAGTACATCCTTACGAAGTGCTTTAACCGTTTCCCTAGCTATTACCCTGCTTCCAATAGCTGCCTGGATTGGTATTTCAAACTGCTGTCTTGGTATTTCCTGCTTAAGCTTTTCACACATTTTTCTGCCACGCTCTTCTGCACTTCCCGCAAATACAATAAATGATAGTGCATCCACTTCCTCTTTATTAATAAGGATATCAAGCTTGACAAGCTTAGACTTCTCATACCCCTTCATTTCATAATCAAAGGAAGCATATCCTCTTGACCTTGACTTAAGTGCATCAAAGAAATCATATATAATTTCATTAAGTGGAAGATCATACTTTAGGAGTGCTCTTGTCTGCTCAATGTATTCCATACCATTGTAAACACCGCGTCGTTCCTGGCAAAGCTTCATAATAGATCCAACGAATTCCGTTGTAACCATAATTTCAGCACTTACCATAGGTTCTTCCATATAATCTATCTCTGATGGATCCGGCATATTAGATGGATTAGTAAGATCTATCACATCTCCATTAGTCTTATGGACCTTATATATAACACCTGGTGCAGTAGTTACAAGATCAAGATTATACTCTCTTTCTAGTCTTTCCTGAATAATCTCAAGATGAAGAAGTCCTAAGAAGCCACATCTGAAGCCAAAACCAAGTGCAATAGATGTTTCCGGTTCAAACTGCAATGAAGCATCATTAAGCTGAAGCTTTTCAAGCGCTTCTCTTAGATCCTGATACTTTGCACCATCCGCTGGATATAATCCGCAATATACCATAGGATTAACTCTCTTATAACCTGGCAGAGGCTCTGCTACTGGTCTGTCATCATCGGTTACGGTATCACCCACTCTCGTATCCTGTACATTCTTGATACTAGCTGTAATATAACCAACCATGCCGGCTGACAGTTCTTCACAAGGTATGAACTGTCCTGCACCGAAGTATCCTACCTCAACTACCTCCTCAACAGCTCCCGTAGCCATCATTCTTATTCTGGTGCCCTTCTTTACTGTACCTTCTACTATTCTTACAAATATAATAACACCCTTATAAGCATCATATAATGAATCAAATATAAGTGCTGAAAGCGGATTAGAAGCATCTCCCTTTGGTGCTGGTACTTTAGCAACTATCTGTTCTAATACTTCCTCTATATTAATACCATTCTTAGCAGATATAAGTGGTGCATCATGTGCCTCAATTCCAATTACATCTTCAATCTCATCTTTTACACGTTCTGGCTGTGCGCTAGGAAGGTCTATCTTGTTAATAACCGGGAACACCTCAAGATTGTGATCAAGTGCAAGATATACATTCGCAAGCGTCTGTGCCTCTATTCCCTGTGCTGCATCTACTACGAGCACAGCTCCATCACAGGCGGCAAGTGCTCTTGACACCTCATAATTAAAGTCAACATGTCCCGGAGTGTCAATAAGATTAAAGATATATTCTTCGCCATCTGAAGCCTTATATACTGTTCTTACTGTCTGAGACTTTATTGTTATGCCTCGTTCTCTTTCAATATCCATATTATCAAGAACCTGCTCCTGCATTTCCCTGCTTGTAAGAAGACCTGTCTTTTCTATAATTCTGTCTGCAAGAGTAGACTTACCATGATCAATATGTGCTATTATACAAAAGTTTCTTATGTTTTTCTGATTAATCTTAGCCATTAATATAACCTGCCTGTTCTAAGTATTTTATAATTCCATCGGCTATTGCCTTTGCTGTTTTTTCCTTTTCTGTGCTTACAAGCTTATTATCCTCACTACTATACATATTACCAAGCTCAACTATACAGCTTGCTGATGAACTGTGCTGATTAAGATAATAGTCCTTTGCCGAATTATCTGGAGTACCCGTATTCACCCCATTAACTGATACACCTGACTCCTTAAATGCACCTATTATTCCATTCGCAAGCTTATTAGAATCTGCTGGTGAAGAGGTATGTATCCACGTACTGACACCCATACCCGCTCCACTCTTCTTAGCAATATCCCTATGCAGTGAAACAAGTACCACTGCCTTTGCCTGATTACTCTTTTTAATTCTGCTTGTATAATCCACGCTCTCATCATCAGTTCTGGTCATAACAACCTTAACCCCACGCTTTGTAAGCTCTGCTTCTACAAGCTTTGCCATTTCAAGCACCTGCGTCTTTTCGTAGTTGGTGCCATCATATTGTCCAGTATCTGAACCACCATGTGATGCATCTATACACACTACAGCCTTATTAGATACCTTAGTTTCAGCCTCTGTAGCTGTAGTATCCTGTCCTGCAGTATCTAAGGCGCTCCCCTCTGTCTTTTCTTTTCCAGAAGCTTCACTGCTCTTTATGCCTGTGCCAAAGTCTATATAAAGCATTACCGCAAAAACTATCAAAGCAATAACTGATGCAGCCCCAAACACTTTATGCCACTTAATTCCTGAGTTCTTATTCTTCATACCATTCTTTTCCATATCTAACTTTAATAGCCTGAAATTATGCCTGCTGCATACTTTCGCACTATCTCTTATATTAACATACTACTATATTTTCATAGACACCGGCAAGAATGTCAAGCAAAAATTATATTAATTACACTAATTAATTACATTAATTAGCTGTTTAACAGGCTTTTACCATCTCCCGCTTAAGCCTTTTTATTATCTTTTTTTCCAGTCGTGATATATAAGATTGTGATATCCCCAGCATATCAGCCACTTCCTTCTGTGTTTTTTCCTCTCCATTCTTATCACTAAGACCATATCTTAAATCGACTATAATTCTCTCCCTCTCTGACAGATTGCCAAGTGCATTTTTTAGAGCCCTCATCTCCACCTCATTTTCAAGATCCTTATAACACACATCATCATCCGTACCAAGAATATCTGATAACAACAGTTCATTACCATCCCAGTCAACATTTAGAGGTTCGTCTATTGATACCTCCGCTCTTATCTTGCTATTTCTTCTAAGATGCATAAGTATCTCATTTTCTATACATCTTGATGCATATGTCGCAAGCTTGATATTCTTGTCACGGTCATATGAATTGATTGCCTTTATAAGTCCAATTGTTCCAATAGATATAAGATCCTCTACCCCAACTCCTGTATTATCGAATTTCTTTGCTATGTAAACAACAAGACGAAGATTGTGTTCAATAAGCATTTTCTTGGCATAATCATCTTCATTGGTTCTAAGCATCGCCAATACATTTTTCTCCTCCTCTGTATCAAGCGGTGCTGGCAGCACCTCTGCTCCTCCAATATAATGAACCTCCTTCGTTCCTACCATATATAGATTTTTTATAGATGGTACCATCTTAAAACGAAAACGATCTGCAACTGCCACTTTTATCACCATTTCTCTCCTCATTTCTGCGATGCTGTTACATTTTCAGGAATATAGCGCACCGCCGGCTTATTCCTCCCCTCAGTCATATAAAAACTGTCACCTAATGAATATTTATACATCATTATATTACCTGTTTTTATATTACAATTAACTCATATGTCCATTAATAAGTGCCTGATATTCTCCCCTTTGCGATACCCTCTTATCAGAAAGTCCAATCAGCGCACCTTTATAAGCCTTCGTTTCACTCCTGTTTGATATGTACATATAATCCGATGTAATAACTTCTATCATCCCCTCATTATTACCTATTGTTCTATATGGTATAAGATGATACTTTAATCTCTCATAATCATTTATCTTATAAAGAACCTTTTCAAAATATGACTTATCCATCACACTTACTGGCTTACCAGTATATATGTCCACAAGCTGATTTCCCGTATCAACTATCCCCTGTAACATAATTCTTTCATCGCCAAACATAATAGTTACCTTATACATCCCAACAGCCCTTTTATGCACCCACAATGTATACACCATCAATGCAATAACCGGCGTAGCTGTAAAGACAAACGTTGCTAGCTGTCCACCTGTAACTAATATATTCCTTACTATCCATCCTGTATACGTATAATATACGAGTATATGCAGGACTCCTCCTATAAGACAGGCAACTGACAGCATTACTATCATACCCTTTAGCAGTTCTTTTAAATAATTTCTTAAAGCATACTTATCCGTGTTACCTTTTCGTGCCCTTAGGATATTTAATGGACTATGTATCGTAAGCAGCATAAGACCGGTAACAATAAAATATGTGCATAAATTAACGAATAGCCTATATCTTTCAGGAAGCATTACTGCCACAACGGACCATACTGCGCCTAAAGTGGAAGAAAGCAGCAGCCTGCCTGCAGATGCGTAATAACGCATAATACTGTTTACAATAAGCAGCACAATAAGATCCATGCAATAATTAATCCCGAACAATATATCTATATATATTACAATCCGTTCCCACCTCCTATATATCAGATTTCGTTTTTTAACGAACATATAGAGTATAACTTAGTGCCTCTGCAAAATTTGTCGTAGTAGGGTGTGGAAATAAATATTATTGTCAAAGCCTCGCACTATATATGCTGGCATTCCTGCAAGCACGCAAAAAAAGAGCATCAGACAACTTATTCGTTATCTGACACTCTTTTATGTATCAACCAGTTTACTCTGTTATAAATTTCATCCTACTTTCTGTTTTTCTGAAGAAATGTAGGTATTGTAATTCCGTTAGACTTTACGTTGCTTGTAACAGGTGTTGGCTGCTTAAGTCCTGGAAGCGGAGCCTCTGAAGCTGTTGTTGTACCTGTCACACCTGTGCCCTGAGGCTGCTGATATGAATATGAAGGCTTAACTGCTGGTCTTGGTATCTGTGATGACTGTGCAGCCTGTGCCTTAGGCGAAAACTTAGCCATAGCATTGTTAACATTAACGCCTTCTATTCCGGTAGCTATAACTGTTATTGTACAGCTATCAGTAACATTCTCATCATATACGGCACCAAAGATAATATTAGCATTATCACCAGCAAGCTCTCTTATATAGCTTGCTGCTTCGTTAGCCTCAACGAGTGCAACATCACCTGATATATTAATAATAACGTGTGATGCACCTTCAATAGTTGTTTCAAGAAGAGGGCTTGCAACAGCCTGCTTAACAGCCTCTATTGCCTTATCATCACCTGTTGCTGAACCGATACCAATATGTGCAATTCCCTTGTCTGTCATAACTGTCTTAACATCTGCAAAGTCAAGATTAATAAGTCCAGGTACATTAATAAGATCTGTTATTCCCTGTACAGCCTGCTGTAATACTTCATCAGCCTTCTTTAAGGCTTCTGGCATAGTTGTTCTTCTATCTACTATTTCAAGAAGCTTGTCATTAGGTATAACAATAAGTGTATCAACATTCTCTTTAAGCTTCTCTATACCTGCCTCTGCATTAGTCATACGTGCTCTTGCCTCAAACCCGAAAGGCTTTGTAACAACACCTACCGTAAGAATCCCCATCTGCTTTGCAATCTTAGCAACAACAGGTGCTGCACCCGTACCTGTTCCGCCACCCATACCACAGGTAACGAATACCATATCTGCACCCTTTATAGCCTGTGTAAGTTCTTCTATATTCTCCTCTGCTGCCTTCTCACCAATCTCTGGCTGTGCACCAGCGCCTAAGCCCTTAGTAAGCTTTTCTCCTATCTGTATTGGTGTTGGAGCCTTACATAACTGAAGTGCCTGGCTATCTGTATTAATTCCTATAAACTCTACACCTGTTATATTCTCATCTATCATTCTATTAACAGCATTATTACCGGCACCACCAACACCGATAACTATTATTTTCGCTGACAGATTTGATTTATCTTCTACTATTTCTAACAAGGTTATTGCCTCCTTCTATACTTATACATATTTATAATGATATAATTTTTCACAATAAATATCAACTAATTTTTTGTATTTTTATTCATCCAAAGTATTATTATCACTATTTATTATACATACTAACAGTTAATATACTATTTATCATCCTTTTTAAATATTACAGAATTGCTGTCCTTAGTGTAATCCTGCATATAAAGAGTTCCCTTAAGACCTGCGAACTTAGATTCCATCTGTTTTAGTTCAAAGAGCTTGTCCGTATAATCATCACTTCTGCCAAGATATACCTTAACCTCATCCACGTACAGTATAATATTGTCAGAAGCATCAAAATACACCTTTGAAACACCAAGCTTATACTTATCAAAGCTCTGTGTAAGATCCAGTATCTGACGGAATATTTCATCATCCCCTACATCAAGCTTTGAGCCTAATACTATTGAATTGAACTTAAGTCCGATTATTTCGGGAACCTTTTCGTAGCTTTCTGTTGAACTTTCTACTACCATTCCATCTTTATCAAAATACATATTACAGCCCATATATCTTACATATCCTATTACAGGCTTTTCATATACAGTTATATAAAGTCTTCTTGGCCATTGAATCTCTACTTCATATTTCTGTATGAAAGGGATTGTTTTTTTCTTATCTCCAAACAACTTGTATAACACTACGTTTGGCTTATCACTGCCAAATATTTTATCATTGAGTTCATCGTCTGTATAGTGGGAGCTGCCAACATACGTTATACTCTCAGCCTGAAAGCCTATGTATACTGCAGCTCCTGCTATTCCAAGAATAAACACAACAATTAAACATATAAGCCAGCCTTTTCTTTTCTTTCTGACCTTTGCCATATTAATTCTTATTCCCGCCTATCTAAATCCTTCAAGCATCCATTAGTATACCTTCAGCCCCAGATGCTGTCTGTTTCCTTATTACACTTACATTATATACTTATCTTATGTTCTTATCTTATATACTTATCTTTCCAGCTTAATCTGACTGCTTATATTAAACACAATTCCCAGTTCTGCCAGCAGAATAAGCGACGCAGAACCACCATAGCTTATGAATGGTAATGTAACACCTGTATTAGGAAAAATATTAGTTACAACGGCAATATTTACTATAACCTGTATAGCAATATGTGCAAATACACCTACCGCCAGAAGCGAGCCAAATAAATCAGGTGCATTCTGTGATATATATATAATTCTCCATAGCATTATTATAAACAATAATATTACACACGCTGCACCAAACAGCCCTAATTCTTCGCATATTATTGAAAATATCATATCATTCTGAGACTCAGGTATAAAACCAAGCTTCTGCATACTCTTGCCAAGTCCTTTGCCAAACAATCCTCCTGAGCCTATAGCATACAATCCCTGCATAGTCTGATAGCCCTTGCCATCAATATACTTTTCAGGATCAACCCACACAAATAATCTCGTAAGACGGAAGCTTCCATTAATCTGTGTTCCTGCCGTAACTGCTTTTTTAAGCCACTCTCTGCCCGCAAAATATCCTACAAGTATAAGTGCAACTATGGAACCGTGCAATCTGTAGTTCGGATATACAACAAAAGACATTATAAATACTATTCCGCAGATAATAATAGCACTACTTAGATTCGAGGTTATTACAAGTATCAGACCTGCCGGAAAAAGCGCACAGCCAAGGAATATTTTAAGATTCCTTGAAAGTGTCTTTATCTTTGTCCCTGCTGCACACATTCTTGCGGCTGTCATAACTATTACCGCCACCTTGACAAGCTCCGCCGGCTGAATACTAACTGGTCCAATATATATCCACCTCTTAGCACCATGGCTTTCAGTTCCAACGAATATAACGGCGACTACTAACAGCAACGCAGCTATGAATCCGTAGGGTGCAATTCTTTTAAGCCAGTGATAATCAAACTTCAAGGCTATCAACAGCATAATCAGCAATCCTCCCAGATCAAAGACAAGCTGTTTCTTAAAGTAATATTCCGGATCTCCATAATTAATCTGGGCAGTATAAGAGCTCGTACTATATAC
>CAKRKK010000054.1 GCA_934358235.1 uncultured Lachnospira sp. | reverse complement strand
GGTTTGAGACAACACCTAGCAGAGTAGAAAGAGCAATAAGACACGCAATAGAGGTGGCATGGAACAGAGGCAATCCTGATGTACTTAACAATCTGTTTGGATATACCATAAGCAATGGAAAAGGAAAGCCTACGAATTCGGAATTCATTGCACTTATTGCAGATAATATCAGACTTACACATTCTATTGGATAATGTGACCAATATTTTAACTGATAGAATGCTGCTAAGCATAATAAGATAAATGACCGGATTTTGTCAAAATTCTGTGTTTTTACTTGATATATTACAATTCCTATATTATAATATTAACGTATTTGTAAAAATACTTTAACAAAATTGTAACAAATAGGAGTTTATATGTATAGAAGAGCATTAAAAACGTTTGCAGCAGCAGCGTTAATAACAACAATTATGGGTACATCTGTATTTGCGGATGATAACCTTAATACGCTTAAGTCACAGCAGCAGGAGGCACAGCAGAAGGTAGATGATCTTACTCAGCAGCTTGCATATCTGTTAACAGAAATAGAAGGACTTGAGCAGGATATGGCTGATCTTGCAGACGAGGTTGATAAGACTAATACAGAACTTGAAGAAGCTCAGAGAGTACAGAAGAAACAGTTTGAAGATACTAAGTTAAGAATCCAGTATATGTATGAAGACCAGACAGCATCTATGACTGAGGTTTTTCTTACAGCATCAGATATGAGTGAGGTTATTAATAAGGCAAGTTATATGCAGCAGGTATATGACTATGACCGTAATAAGCTTGAGGAGATGGCGGGCACAGCACAGGCTATTGCAGATTACAAGGCAACTCTTGAAGATAAACAGGCAGTTTTAGATGAGAAGCAGAAGGAGCTTACTAATAAGCAGGCAACCTTATATACTGCACTTGATAAAGCTAAGTCAGATAAAGAGGATGCAGATGCAAAGTATCAGGAAGCAGCAGATATGGCAGCCAGGGCAGAACAGCAAAGAATAGCTGCGGCTGCAGCAAAAGCATCAAGGGCAACAACTATTTCAGCTATTCCTACAACAGCGAATAATAATTCAGCAACAGCATCAAGTATTGTATCAATTGCATATCAGTATATTGGTGTACCATATAGAAGTGGTGGTTCATCACCTAGTGGATTTGATTGTTCAGGCTTCACATCCTATGTATTGGCACAGTGTGGAATAAGCATTCCAAGAACCTCAGGTTCACAGGCATATGGTGGTGCATCAGTAGGAAGCATCAGTGCTGCCCAGCCAGGAGATATCATATGTTATCCAGGACATGTGGGAATATATGTAGGTGGCGGACAGATGGTTCACGCTTCTGTTCCAGGTGATTATGTAAAGGTTTCGTCTGTTAATATAGGAATGAGTATCACATCTATAAGAAGATATTGGTAAAATATAGCATATATTGAATAAAATATTACATTAATAGTATGTAATTTATTCAATATATGCTATAATATTAATTAGAATTATTAAAATATTTTTAATGAATGCTTGCATTCTATGAATACAGGTGTGTGAATGTATAATTGGTTATATATACATTTATGACCTTATAATATGTTAAAGCGAATGACATATGGAAAGGGGATTATATGAAGAATGTTTTATTTATTGCATCAGAGGCTGTTCCATTTATAAAAACAGGAGGATTAGCTGATGTTGTAGGATCTTTGCCTAAGTATTTTGACAAGGAAAAGTTTGATGTGAGGGTTATGATTCCAAAGTATACATGCATACCTTGGGAATATAGGGAAAAGATGGTATATAAGACACATTTTTATATTGACCTCGCATGGCGCACACAGTATGTCGGCGTGTTTGAGCTTGAATATGATGGCGTTATATTTTACTTTATTGATAATGAATTCTACTTTGGCGGACCAAAGCCTTATAGCTGGATTCATGAGGATATTGAAAAGTTTGCATTCTTTAGTAAGGCTGCACTTTCGGCTATTCCTGTTATTGGCTTTAAACCGGATATTATTCACTGCAATGACTGGCAGACAGGCCTTGTACCAGTATATCTTCACGAAAGATTCTCAGGTGGAGATTTCTATCATGGAGTTAAGTCGATTATGACAATACATAATCTTAAGTTCCAGGGAATATGGGATCTTAAGAAGGTTAAGGATATAACCGGACTTGCTGATAGTTACTTTACATCTGATAAGCTTGAAGCTTACGAGGATGCTAATTATCTTAAGGGTGGTATTGTATATGCTGATAAGGTGACAACTGTAAGTGAAACCTATGCAGAAGAAATTAAGACACCATTTTATGGAGAGAATCTTGATGGACTAATGAATGCAAGAGCTAATGCTTTGTGTGGTATTGTTAACGGAATCGATTATGAGGTGTATGATCCAATGACAGATAAGGCACTTGCAGCTAATTATAATCAGATTACCTTCCGCAAAGAAAAGTGGAAGAATAAGCTTGCATTACAGAAGGAGTTAGGACTTACACAGGATAAGGGTAAGTTTATGATAGGTATAGTTTCGCGTCTTACCGACCAGAAGGGACTTGATCTTATTGCATATGTTATGGATGAATTATGTGCAGAGGATGTACAGTTAGTTGTTCTTGGCACAGGCGATGAAAAATATGAGAATATGTTCAGACATTTTGATTGGAAATATAATGACAGGGTTTCCGCTAATATATACTACTCAGAGGAAATGTCCCATAAAGTATATGCAGCCTGTGATGCCTTCCTTATGCCATCCTTGTTTGAACCTTGCGGACTCAGCCAGCTTATGGCATTAAGATACGGTACTGTTCCAATAGTAAGAGAAACAGGAGGACTTAAGGATACTGTAGAGCCATATAATGAGTACGAAAGTACAGGAACAGGTTTCTCATTTGCTAATTATAATGCGCACGAAATGCTTAGTATTGTTAACTATGCTAAGAGTGTATATTATAATCATAAGAGAGAGTGGAATAAGATAGTTGACAGAGGAATGAATAAAGACTTCTCTTGGAAGAGCTCAGCTAAGAAGTATGAAGAACTTTATAACTCTTTATAATTTACTTGACTTAAAGTGATATAATGTGATATTATATCACTTGCTTGCGGATGTGGCGGAATGGCAGACGCAGCAGACTCAAAATCTGCCGGTGGTGACATCGTGCGGGTTCAAGTCCCGCCATCCGCATTCATAAAGTGCCTGTTTTACTGGGGGTTAAGCCCTCAGTAAAATAAAAGCATTCATTTAAGCATTCAGCTTTATTCTTATATTGATTTTTTTATTGTTATCTTTAGTTTCTACAGTTTTCTGATAATTCAATTCCATTTATTAAAATATTTATAAAAGAGATAATGCATATTATGTAATGTGTTTAATTGATATTTATACACTAATATTGTTAATTAATTATCTTCATTGTTCTTAAATAAAAACTTAATAATGCTTTTATTTTATATGAAAAAAGACTATAATTCATTATCGAATTGAAATAACGATAAAACAATTAACAAAATTAATATTTAGGAGGAACTGGTTATGTTGCCATTATGGTTATGTATCCCATTTGCGGGACTGCTTTTGTGCATTGCAATTATGCCACTTGTTAAAGCTGAATGGTGGGAAAGTCATCAGTTGCATGCGGTTATATTCTGGTCGGTGCTTTTTATTATACCATTTGCCATAACACAGGGCGTTGGAACTGCGGCTGAGACTATACTAGAATGTATAATAAATGATTATTTAGGCTTTATAGTATTACTGTTTGGCTTGTTCTGTGTTGCTGGTAATATTTCTTTAGATGGAGATCTTGTTGGCTCGCCAAGGGTTAATACTATTATATTATTAATAGGAACATTTCTTTCAAGTATTATAGGTACAACGGGAGCCAGCATGCTGCTTGTACGTCCTATTATAAAGATGAATTCATGGAGACATAGAAGAAGCCATATTATGATATTCTTTATATTTCTTATATCTAATATGGGCGGCTGTCTGACACCTATTGGTGATCCACCACTTCTTATGGGCTTTATGAGAGGTGTGCCATTTACCTGGAGTTTGCATCTGCTACCTGTATTATGCTTTAATCTTCTTGTACTTCTGCCTGTTTTTTATATGATAGACAGAAGAAATTACAGACTTGATATTGCCGAAGGAAGCGTACCTGATATAAGTAAGGAATCAACAGAGGTTAAGTTCCATGGTGTACATAATGTAATATTTATCATTACTATCGTAATAGCAGTAGTATTAAGCGGTACACTTTCTAATGTACCAGCTTTTGTGAGAACTGATGGAGTTCTTAAGGGATTACATATTGGTGAGGTTACATTTTCATTTGTTACTATGATAGAAATTGCTATAATACTTTTGTCTGCATTTTTATCATTTAAGACAACTAAAAAAGAAATCCGTACTAAAAACCACTTTAACTGGGGAGCTATTAAAGAGGTTGCAATACTGTTTATTGGAATATTTATAACTATGCAGCCAGCACTTATTATTCTTAAGGCAGTTGGACCAACACTTGGAATAACTAAGGCATGGCAGATGTTCTGGACAACAGGAGCACTTTCAAGCTTCCTTGATAATACTCCTACTTACCTGGTATTCTTTACAACGGCAGGAACGCTTGGCTTTACAGGCGGTATTGCTACAAGTGTTGGTGTTGTTACAGCAAAGGTTCTTATGGCCATTTCGTGTGGTGCTGTATTTATGGGAGCTGGTACATACATAGGAAATGCTCCTAACTTTATGGTTAAGTCAATTGCAGATGAAAACGGTGTGCGTATGCCAGGCTTCTTTGGCTATATGATATGGTCTATAGGTATACTTGTTCCTGTATTTATTCTTGATACACTTATATTCTTTTTATAGGAGGTGGGCATAATGAGTAAAAATACTACAAATACTACTAATAATGAAAATACTCCAGTTAATGCTATGGAGCTTAAAAATACTGCCTTAAACCTTGCTAATAAGATATATGACCTTGATGAGAGAGTATATAAATCAGTTGGTTCAGAGCTTGGACGTGTATTTATAGGTGATAAGGCTAAATGTATCGACAAGCTGAGTGCCCTTATATATAGCAATCCTCATGGATATACTTTAAGAAGTGAGGTTGCGCTTGTTGGAAATATGGCAAGAACTATTCAGGATAAAGAACAGAAATCAGCTTTTATGACTGAATACAATAACATATTGAGGGAAATAGCTGAGATACCACATATATTTAATTCTGTTGATATTCTTGATACAGCAATAAGTGAATTAAATGTATCTAATCTTCATAGACATAATGATGATAAGAGAATGATAATCTGTATAAGCCGTACAGAAGGTAGTGCTGGTACAGATATAGGCTTTGCATTAGCTGATAAGCTTCATCTTAATTATTATGATGCTGAAATATTCAAGGATATTGTATTAAGAAAAGATGCCGAAAAGGATGCCAGGTTTAAAAGTACAAAGATTGATTTAAGCCACGATATGATACAGCCGGAAAAGGCAAGAAGATTCAGCCGTAATCATGGACTCCCGGCAGGAGATGCTGCGTTCTTTAATGAATCCGAGATACTTCGCGAGCTTGCAGAAAAAGAAGATTTTATCGTTATAGGACGATGTGCAGATGTTATATTAAAGAATAATAATATTCCACATATAAGTGTGTTTATTACTGCACCGGTTGAACAAAGAGCAAGGCGAATTATGGAGCTGGAAAATATACCATATTCCAAAGCTCTTAAAAGACTTGTAAAGTTTGATAAAAAGAGAGAACGTTACTATAAATTCTATACTAATAATGTATGGGGACAGGCATACAATTATGATTTGTGTATAAATAGTGCAAGCTATGGTATAGATGAAGCGGTTAATCTCATATTGCGTGTTATAAATCGCGAAAAGCAGGAGTAGTAAATTCAGAGCATAAATTTGAATTGAATTTGAAATTAATTTGCGGTAAATTTGAAGTGCATAGACTTTCTATGGAAAGTCTATGCATTTTCTGTTATAATCAACGGGTAGGAAAACCTGTGGCAGTTATTACGGCTTTATGAAGGTCTGTCCTTAGGTTGGCTTGGTTATCAGAAGGAATTGATAACTGTATAAGAATGGGGAAATATATGAATGTATGTAAGAATTATCAGAAAATGATAAAAGATTATGATAAAGGCAGACTTTCCTTAAAACAGGAGGAAGCGTTCATAAATCATATTCTGCATTGTGATGATTGTAAGGAAGAATTGGAAATATATTACATTGTTTCATATGGCTTGGATGAGGATTATAATGAGAACAAACTATCGTCTGAAATTAAAAGCTGTATTGAATCATATGATTTTAAAGCTCTGGTAGAGCTAAAACTAAAAAATAGCATAGAGCGGTGTAATAAAACGCGGGAATGGAATCGGAACATGCGCATATTATATGGCTCTATTGATTTAATAATGATATTAATGCTTTTGCTATGTATTATAATAAGATTTTATTAAAAGTATTGCTGCTATTTATACAGATAAGAATGGAGGATTGATATGAGTAAGCTTTTACTTATAGATGGACACAGTATATTAAACAGGGCATTTTATGGTATACCTGACCTGACTAATAGCGAAGGAATTCATACTAATGCTATGTATGGCTTTCTTAATATAATGTTTAAGTTTATAGATGATGAAAAACCAGACTATGTAACTGTTGCATTTGATTTAAGTGCACCAACCTTCAGACACAACACCTATGCTGATTATAAGGGAACAAGAAAGCCTATGCTTCCAGAGCTTAAGCAGCAGGTTCCGCTTATGAAGGAGCTGCTTAATGCTATGAATATAAAAATAGTTGAGAAAGAAGGCTTTGAAGCAGATGATCTTCTTGGAACAATTGCCAAGAATTCACAAAAGAATGGACTAGAGGTATCTATTGTATCAGGTGACAGGGATCTTTTGCAGTTAGCAGATGATAAAATAAAAATAAGAATACCAAAAACAAAAAAAGGTGTTACTGAGGTCGAAGATTATTATCCAGAGGATGTAGTAAAGCTTTATGGTGTTACTCCATCAGAATTCATTGATATGAAGGCACTTATGGGGGATTCCTCAGATAACATACCCGGAGCACCGGGTATTGGACCAAAGACAGCATCTGCACTTATTGTACAGTATCACAACATAGATAACATATTTGAGCATATAGAAGAGCTTAAGCCTCCTAAAGCCAGAAAGTCTGTATCTGAAAATGTTGAACAGATAAGGCTTAGCAGATTTCTGTCAGAAATAAAGATTGATGTTGATATTGATTACAACGTAACAGATGCTTCTATTGACAATATGTTTAATGATGAATCCTATAAGCTGTTTAAGAAGTATGATTTTAAGAATATGCTTAAAAGATGTGATGGTAATATCCAGTCAGAGCCAGAATGCTATCAGTATTTTACAAGTGTTACAGATTTGTCAGAGGTTGAAGCTGTATTTGATAAAGCTTGTAAGCAGGTTTGTGCTGGCAAAAGGGTAGGTCTTAGCATAATGGCAGAACAGGAATTGTATGCAATAGCAATAGCACTTAATGATGAAGATATATATTATATTCCTGTATATGGCTTTGTGCTTGCCAATTATCTTATTGAAAAGACAGTAGCACTTATAAATGCCTCAGCTAACAGGGCACTTGTAATTGATAATCTTAAGGATTATCTTCATATATTTGAAGGCTATGATATTGATGAGCATTCCTTTATGGATATAGCAGTTGCAGCATACCTTATACATCCTAATAATGACAGATACGATTATGAAGCACTCTCTAAGGAGTATTTATCTATGCTTGTAATGTCAAGACAGGAGCTTATTGGTAAACAGAGTATAAAAGAAGCCTGCGAAAAGGAAGATGCTAATCTTATAAAGCTTGCCTGCCTTACAGCCTATGTCAATTACAAATGCAGCAATTCTATAACAGATATTCTTAAGCAGGAGGATATGTATGAGCTGTACGAGAAAATAGAAATGCCACTTATATTCGTTCTTTATGATATGCAAAGATTTGGAATAAAGGTGGATAAGCAGGCACTTTCAGACTATTCCAGGGTGCTTGTAGATAAAATAGCGGTATTGGAAAAAGAAATATATGAGGCGGCAGGAGAAGAATTCAATATTAATTCGCCTAAGCAGCTTGGAGTTATCCTTTTTGAAAAGCTCGGAATGCCTAATGGCAAAAAGACTAAGAGTGGATATTCAACAGCGGCTGATATATTAGATAAGCTTGCACCAGATTATCCGGTTGTTAAAAAGATACTGGAATACCGCCAGCTTACAAAACTGAATTCGACCTATGCAGTAGGGCTGGTGCCATATATAAGTGAGGATGGAAGAATACACGGAACATTTAACCAGACAATCACAGCTACAGGGCGTATCAGCAGTACGGAACCTAATCTTCAGAATATCCCTATCAGGATGGATATGGGAAAGGCTATAAGAAAGGTATTCATTCCAAGGGATGGATATGTGTTTATTGATGCAGATTATTCCCAGATAGAACTAAGAATTCTTGCGCATATGTCAAAGGATGAGAAGCTTATAGAAGCCTATAATTCATCAGCAGATATTCATAGGGCTACGGCTGCAGAGGTGTTCAATACGCCAATAGATGAGGTTACACCTTTGCAAAGAAGTAACGCTAAAGCTGTAAATTTTGGTATAATATATGGGATGAGCTCGTTTGGCTTAAGTCAGGATCTAAGCATTACACCTAATGAGGCTAAAGCGTATATAGATAAATATTTTGCGTCTTATCCTGATATAAAAGCCTTTATAGATGGGCTTGTTGCCTCGGCAAAGGAAAAAGGATACTCACTTACTATGTTTAACAGAAGAAGGGAAATTCCAGAGCTTGCCTCAAGTAACTATATGCAGCGTTCATTTGGTGAACGTGTTGCTATGAATGCACCTATTCAGGGAACGGCGGCAGATATTATTAAGCTTGCTATGATAAGGGTAAGTAAGGCATTAAAAGAGCAGGGATTAAAGTCAAGGCTTATATTACAGGTCCATGATGAACTTTTAGTTGAAACTGCAAAGGATGAGATAGAAATAGTTAAGGATATTCTTACTAAAGGAATGAAGGAGGCAGCCAGCCTCAGGGTGCCATTAGAAATTGATATAAAGCAGGGTAGTAACTGGCTTGAAGCACACTAAACAGGCATATAAGATGACTGGGAAAGAAGATAAGTAATGAGAGTTATAGGAATAACAGGAGGAATAGGCGCAGGAAAATCGGCTGTGCTTAAGTTTCTGGCAGATAATTACAAATGTGAAGTTATTATGGCAGATGATGTAGCCAAGGGACTTTATTATAAGGGTAGTAAAGCATATGAGATGATTACATTACTTTTTGGCGATGCCATTCTTGACAAAGCCGGTGAAATAAACAAAAAAGCTCTTGCAGATATTATATTTGCAAATGCAAACAAAAGGGCAGTACTTGATAGTATAGTTCATCCACTTGTAAAGCAGGAAATAATCAATAAAGTTACCAATAACCGAATAGCTGATGAGCTTGATTACACCTTTGTTGAAGCAGCACTGCTTATTGATGACCATTATGATGTGTTCTTAGATGAAGTGTGGTATATAGATGCAGATGAAGATATACGAAGGAAACGCCTTAAGGAAAACCGGGGATATCCGGATGAAAAAATCGATAATATATTTGCAAGCCAGAAATCTAAAGAAGAGCTGATTGATAAGTGTGATTATTGTATAGATAACAGTGGTGATATAAACAGAACATTTGAAGAAATAAGAAAGCTGTTAGATAAATAAAAACGATTATAAGAGGAACTGATATGGATAAGGATAAGAATACAAACAATTATGTATTTGGACTTGATATAGGTACACGAAGTGTAGTTGGTGTGGTAGGTTATCTTGAATATGGAAGGTTCAAGATAGCTGCAATGGCAGAAAAGCTGCATACAACGCGTTCTATGCTGGATGGACAGATTCATGATATATATAAGGTTGGAGATACAATAAGACAGGTTAAACTTTCGCTTGAAAGCCAGCTTAATAGTAATCTTAAGGATGTATGTATAGCGGCTGCCGGACGAGTACTAAGAACTGTTAATTCTACTGCAGAATATGAATTTGAAGAAGAAACCAGAGTGACACAGGAGGATATATATTCTCTTAATCTTCTTGCTGTTGAACACGCACATAACAAGATAAATGACGGCTCAAGCAAAGAAAAGTTTTATTGTGTAGGCAATACACCTATAAGATATCAGCTTAATGATTATGATATAAGTAATCTTGAAGGACATAAGGCAAGAAAAATATATGTTGAGCTTATAGCTACATTTCTGCCTGAGGAGGTAGTTGATGGCTTATATGAAGCAGTAGAATACGCCGGTCTTAATGTTGCTTCGCTTACCTTAGAGCCTATTGCCTCTATGAATATAGCTATACCAGAGCAATACAGACTTCTTAATATATGCCTTGTGGATGTGGGGGCTGGAACATCAGATATATGTATTACAAAGGATGGAAGCATAGTTGCATATGGAATGATACCGCTTGCAGGAGATGAAATAACAGAGAAGATAGCTAAGAATTATCTTGTGGACTTTAATACTGCCGAGAATATTAAAATAGCAGCAAGCAGCAAAGATAATGATACAGTTGTATTTAAGGATATTATGGGGCTTGAACAGAAGGTGTCATCAAGTGAAATCCAGGAAATCGCAGATGCTTCAATAGCTAATATGGCTAAGGAAACAGCAGACAGGATCATAGAGCTTAATGGTGGGAAGCCTGTAAATGCTGTGTTTGTTGTTGGCGGTGGCGGAAAAATGCCAGGTTATGTAAAACACCTTGCAGCGGATCTGTCAATAGCACCTGAAAGAGTTGCCATACGAGGTAAGGAAGTACTTACAACTGTTGATTTTAATGTCGAAGGCTTTGAAAAGGATTCTTTATATGTAACACCAGTTGGTATATGTACTAACTATTATACGCAGAAGAACAAGTTTATATTTGTTAATGTAAATAATGAAAGAATAAAGCTTTATGATAATAACAAGCTGACTGTATTTGACGCTATAATGCAGATAGGGTATCCTAATGAAAAGCTGTTTCCAAGACGAGGCAGGGAAATAGAATATATGCTTAATGGCAAAACCAGGCTTGTAAGAGGACTTCCGGGTGAGGGTGCGGTTATTACACTTAACAGGGAAGCTGCAAGTCTTAACACTCCGATTGCACAGAATGATACAATATATGTTGAAGAATCTACGATTGGTGAAGCAGCAGCCTTAACCCTAGGACAGATTGATGAGTTTGGCTCAGATATAACCTTTGAGGTTAATGGGAAAAGTATAGTGTGTCCAAGATTTGCTTATGTTAATGGCGAACTGAAGTCAGAGTTTTATGACATAAGAAATGGTGATGCTGTACGGATAGAGAATTTCTATACAGTAGAACAGCTTTTTACATTTATGGATCTCGATTACACAAGATATGACATTTTTGTTAATAATATGCCATCAGATAAGCAGACTAAGGTATATGAAAACTTTACGGTCAGCTTTACAGAAAAGAGTGTAAGCACTAAAAATGCAGCAGAGACTGATGAAGTAAATGCAGAAATAAATATTTACAATAAAAATATGAGTAATGACAGCATTGAGGATAATACTGTTGAAACTTCACAGGAAAACAAAGTTATAAGAAGCATTACTATTATTGTTAATAACGAACCAGTTACACTTTCAGGAAGAAGTGATTATATTCTTGTTGATTTATTCCAGTTCTATAATTTTGATTTATCTAGTCCTAAGGGGAATATCGTTATTCTTCTTAATGGAGAAAGGTGTGAATATACTGCCATAATTAAAGATGGTGATGTTGTCAAAATATATTGGGAATAATTCGAACAAAGGATTATACTATAAAGCGTACACAGAAATGAGGATTAATATGAGAATGATGCCGATTGCAAGCGGTAGCAGCGGAAATTGTATATATGTTGGCTCTGATGATACACATATACTTATAGATGCCGGAATAAGCAGAAAGAAAATAGAAGAAGGACTTAACAGTATAGATCTGTCACTTAAGGATATAGATGCGGTATTTGTTACTCACGAACATATAGATCACATTAAGGGACTTGGAGTTATGTCAAGAAAAGATGGGATACCTATATATTCAACACCGGGAACTATAGATGGCATAGCATCAGCAACAAGTCTTGGAGAAATCGACAGCGTTTATTATAATACTATAAATGCTGATTCTGATACGAAGATTAAGGACCTGACAATACATAGCTTCAGAGTATCGCATGATGCTAATGAACCTGTGGCTTATAATGTTACGTGTGATAACAAGAAAGCCTCTG
>CAKRKK010000053.1 GCA_934358235.1 uncultured Lachnospira sp. | reverse complement strand
CTGATGCAGGCATGGTCACCGCTTGCTGCAGGAAAAGAAGATCTTTTTACAAATGAAATATTATGTGAAATTGCACAGAATCATCAGAAATCCGTGGCACAGATTGTTTTAAGATGGCTTGTGCAAAGAGGCATAGTTCCTGTTGTAAAGTCAGCAAATCCGGTAAGAATGAAAGAAAATCTGGATATTTTTGATTTTACTTTATTAGAAGATGAAATGAAGCAAATTACATCATTAGATACCGGACATACTTATGCAACAGCACGAGATACAGGAAAAGCGGTGACTGAATTTCTGGAAAAAGCAAAACAGTATCACGTATAAAAGAGGTTGCAAATGGAAGCTTATGTAAAAGGTAATATTTACCGTGATGTATTTACTGTGATGTATTTATTGTGATGTATTTACTGTGATGTATTTGCTGCTGATAATCACAGATTATCAGCCTTCTTAGATAAATTCTCCAGCACCTCATAAGGGATGAACAGGTGTCCAAGACCACGTCCAAGCTTTATATTAGGCTTGTTAGCACCATGATAATCGGAACCTCCCGATATAAGAAGCCCGCGTTCACCAGCCAGCTTTCTTATATAGCGTTCGTCAGCAGGCTTATAGGTTGAATATATAGCTTCAATACCATCAATGCCGGCATCACATACGTGATTAAGAAGGGCATTCATCTGCTCCTTTCCCAAGTGATACAGAATTGGATGTGCCAATATTGCTACACCACAGGCCTTATGAATTACATCAATAGCCTGCGCTGGATCAACCTTGTGCCTGCTTACATAACATGGCTTTCCGGGTGACAGATAACGGTCAAAAGCCTCATTTCTGTCACCGGTATATTTGTTCTTAACAAGATAATCTGCAAAATGAGCTCTTGTAATAACAGCATCCGGATAGAGCTCACACATTTTCTCATATGTGATGTCGATACCGATATCACAGAATTTCTGGCACATCTGGATATTGCGGTCTATGCGGGATTGGCGCTGCACCTCAAGATATTCATTAATCTGTGGATTTTTGTAATCTATAAAAAGACCAACGATATGCACCTCTGTATTGTTGAAATTAGTGCTTAGCTCAACACCGGGAATTAATTGTACGGGTTCGCTTTTTGCAGCATTAAGTGCATCTGGAATTCCGTCAAGTGTATCGTGGTCTGTAAGCGCTATTGCGCTTAAGCCCTCTTCTTTAGCTAATTCTATAAGCTCTGCCGGGGTGTTAGTTCCGTCAGAATATGTAGAGTGAACATGTAAATCTATCTTTTTCATTAATAATCCTCATTTCTGTGCAATTTTGCACGTAATGGTGTTATGCACTTTGTATTACTTATTTATGCGAGCACAAACGCAATTTATACTTTTGTAACCTACATTATTATAATGGAACTTAGTCGAAAATGCGATGATTTTATATAATTTTATATAATCAGGTAAACTAATGTGATTGTAATAAGAACAATTGTGGGGTAAAATAAATAGATGGAGGTGTTATTAGCTTATGGAAAGACAGTTGGTAATTAATGGATTTTACAGACATTTCAAGGATAAACTATATCAGGTGAAGGGGATAGCAATACATTCAGAAACCAAGGAAAAAATGGTTATATATCAGGGGCTTTATGGCGAATATGAGATGTATGTAAGGCCATATGATATGTTTATTAGTGAGGTTGACCATGTAAAGTATCCTGATGTAGAGCAGAAATACAGATTCGAGCTAATAGATATTAAAACAGGTGAAGCATTAGAAGATATTAGTACTGATAATGAAGAAGGCTCTGCTAGAGCAAACAGTCCTGTAACAGGTGAAAATAATACAGACATAGTATCAGAAGCGGCAACAGGCAAAGTAACAGATGCAGTATCAGAAGCAGATATAAGCCAACAGGAAAGTACGGATAAGCAGGAAGATAGTAAGCTTATCAGATTTTTAGATGCGTATGATTATAAAGAAAAGTTAGATATTCTTACGTCTATGAGGGGAGAGCTTAATGACGGGCTTATAGACATAATGGCGGAGTCGATAGAGGTGGCAGTTCCAGAAGGAGATATGACCGAAAGATATAATTCATTAAGAAAGTGTCTGTTAGCACATACGAAGTATGAAGGCTTAAGATTAAGACAGTAAGTGTTATCAACATATTTATTAGTATAGTTAGCAATATATTTAGCAGCATAGTTATCAACATATGTATAAGAATAGTTATCAACATATTTATCAGTATATTTGTAAGCTTAATTATAAGCATTTTTATAAGCTGCCGTTTAACACATTATTAATATATTATAAGTTGATTAATTACAAACTATTCAGATAATATAAATGAGGATGTGTCATATACGGTATAATTGTCAGATAATTCGCATAATATATGCACGAAAATAAAAAATATAACACAAATTTTTCAATTCACTTAAAATGTGCATAACTATGTGGATATTGTGGAAAAAGTTGTGAATAAATCAGACTAAATATAATACTGATTGCATAAGTTGTTAATAAGTGCTATTATTTACGCGGTAATGGACGCAGGTCCTTTATAAGAAGCATAATAATGAGGAATAGTCACATTTATGTGATGATGGAGGTTGTTTATGAACATAGTAGTATTAGCCGGGGGCACGAGTACAGAAAGAGATATTTCAATAATGACAAGTGTCAAGGTATGTGAATCACTTAGAAGAAATGGCCATAATGCTAATATTATAGATGTATTTTTTGGAATAGAGGATAAGGCTGTTGAAAGCTTTTTTGAATATAATAGCAGTGACCTTGAAAAAATAGCTGATGTTATGAAAAAGAATGACATTAATATTGAGGATGAACTTGCTGACAGAAAGAAGAAGGGTAAGGGATTTTTTGGTAATAATGTATTGGCACTTTGCTCTAAGGCAGATATTGTATTTATGGGACTTCACGGAAGCAATGGTGAGGATGGAAAGATACAGGCAGCATTCGAGCTTATGGGAATAAAGTACACAGGAACAGATTATATAAGCAGTGCGGTATCGATGAGCAAGGAGCTTACTAAGAAGGTGTTAGTACCAGACGGAATTCCTATGCCAAAGGGTGTGGCACTTAAGAAGGGCCACAAGATAGAATACGTTCCATATCCATGTGTTGTTAAGCCATGCTGTGGTGGTTCAAGCGTTGGTGTATCGATTGTATCCAATGAAATAGAATTCAAGAATGCTTTGACGGAAGCATTTTCCTATGAAGATAATATACTTGTTGAAGAATATATAAAGGGCAGGGAGTTCTCAGTAGGAGTGCTTGATGGTAAGGCACTTCCAGTTATCGAAATAGAACCACTTGAGGGCTTCTATGATTATAAGAATAAGTATAAGGCGGGGGCAACTAAAGAAACCTGTCCTGCCATTCTTCCAAAGGAAGTATCCGTAAGAATGCAAAGATGGGCAGAGAAAGCGTGTGAAGCTGCAGGTGTAACTACATATGCAAGAGTAGACCAGCTACTTACAGAGGATGGAAATATATACTGTCTTGAGATTAATACACTTCCTGGAATGACAGCTACAAGTCTTCTGCCACAGGAGGCACAGGCAGCAGGTATATCATATGATGAGCTTACAGAAAAGATAGTAGAAATATCTCTTAGAAGATATGAATAATTGATAATTAGATAACTGATTAGTTATAATATGGAGAGTAACAGTATGCACAAAATGACATTAAGAGCCATGACTAAAGCCTGCGGGGGCACTTATTATGGTAGTGAGGATAATCTGGATAAGGAAATTACAGATATAACGATAGATAGCAGAAAGGTGTCAAAGGGCGGTCTGTTTATTGCTATATGCGGAGAACGTACAGATGGACACAGATATATTGATAGCTGCTATGATGCTGGTGCACTATGTGTTATATCAGAAAGAGAGCTTCCTGGACAGAAGAATTCTTATATTAAAGTCAAGTCAAGTCTTCAGGCACTTAAGGACCTTGCACTTTTTTACAGAAATAATCTTGATATAAAGGTTGTTGGTATAACCGGAAGTGTAGGAAAAACCAGCACGAAGGAAACAATCAGCTATGTTCTTGAAGAAAAGTACAGGGTGCTAAAAACACAGGGAAACTTCAATAATGAAATAGGTCTTCCACTAACAGTATTCAGGTTAAGAGAAGATGATGAGATAGCAGTACTGGAAATGGGAATTAGTGACTTCGGGGAAATGGAAAGACTTTCAAGGATTGCACAGCCGGATATAGGTGTTATAACTAATATAGGGTTATGTCATTTGGAGAATCTTAAGAGCAGGGATGGCATCTTAAAGGCTAAGACAGAAATGTTTAACCATCTTAAACCGGATGGAATCGCAATACTTAATGGTGATGATGATAAGCTTATAACGATTGATGAGGTTAAAGGAAAAAGACCTGTCAGATTCGGAATAAGTTACAAGGATGGTGTGTACGCAAGTGATATACATAATCTTGGACTTGATGGAACAAGCTTTGTTATCAATGGCCTTAAGTGTTCAGATTCAGATAAAGCATTTGAAGTAACAGTTCCTGTACCAGGACATCATATGATATATAATGCTTTGGCAGCAGCCTGTGTTGGAGCCACGCTTGGACTTAGCAGCCAGCAGATTAAGAATGGTATTGCGAAGTTAAAGACAATAGCTGGAAGAAATAATGTAATAAAAACGCAGGCTTATACTATAATTGATGATTGTTATAATGCTAATCCTGTTTCAATGAAGGCATCCGTTGATGTTATTAATATGGCATTAGGCAGAAAAGTATGTATATTAGGAAGTATGTTTGAGCTTGGTGATAATGAAAAGAATCTTCATTATGATGTTGGCCAGTATATAGGTACAAAGAGTATAGATGTGCTTATAACAATAGGAGAGCTGGCAAAACACATTGCAATGGGGGCATTGGATTACAAGGAAGCTCATTATGATGCATATGAATGCGATATACATAGCTTTGATACAATAGAGGCTTTTAATGAGGCAGCAGGCGACCTCCTTAAACAAGGAGATAATATACTTGTGAAAGCATCACATGGCATGGAATTTAGCAGGATAGTCGATGAATTATCGAAATGATGAATTGTAGAAAAGATGAATCATAGAAATAATGAATCATAGAAATAATGAATCATAGAAATAATGAATCATCGAAATAATGAATTATAGAGAAGATGAATCATAGAAAAGATGAATCATCAAAATAATGACAAGATAATGATAGAATAATGACAGAATATTATAAGCCGAACAACGGCAGAATGGAGTAAAGATGAAGAAAATAAAAAGACTTGTAATATGTGTTGCCACTATAACATTGTTATTAACCTTAGCAGCTTGTAAGGATGGCAAGAAGTCAAATCTAGTGGGAAGCTGGACGGGAAATAATGGAGGTTATGATGTTACTTTTACCTTCAATGAAGACGGAACAGGCCAGATGTCTATAAGTGGAATACAGTTAAACGTCACTTATTCAGTAGATGGAGATAAGCTTACACTTAATAAGACGGTACTAGATGGTACGCAGACAGAGGATTATACATATAAGTTATCCAACAAAGGAAAGACTTTAACACTCACAAGCGCGTCAGGGGATACAGAGCTTACAAAGAATTAAATAACAGGGGAAACACAGGGGGATTGAGTGCACTACACTCAATCCCCCTGTGTTATCCAATATTTATCCCATAAATATTATTTGTTGAAGATTTTATCCATAGCTGGTATTTTCTTCATAAGAAGCTTTGTTATGAAGTATGCGGCAACGCCGTATATAATACCTGTTAATGTTCCAACTATTACATCTGTTGGAAAGTGTACTGTAAAGTATAGTCTTGATAGAGCTATAAGTGCTGCAAGTATAAGTGCTGCGGTGCCCTCCTTTTTACGCCACATAAATATTGCAGTGGCTGCAGCAAAGGATGCTGATGAGTGACCAGAAGGGAATGAGTAATCGTGTATTGACTGGAATATGCCGTATAGATTCTCGAATTCGTTGCTGATCACAAAGTTCTGACCATCTACCCAGAAGGCACGAGGTCTTGCCCACAGATGCTTCATAATTCCATTACAGAAGATGAGTGAAAGTATGAGTGCTATCGCCATAGAAAGACCAATCTTTTTATATTGTTTAGGTAATATAAGTAACATGGCAACAGCTAATATAATCCAGAATATTCCTGCATTGCCAAGGGTGGTTATAGCGTACATTATTGGATTAGTTATTGGGTTATGAAGAGCCTCAAACCAATGTAATATCTGAATTTCCAATTTAATGCTTCCTCCTAAATTTAGTTTTATTATATTGCAATTTACAATAATAAAAAGATTATAAATTATAAGAATAATTATGTCAATTAAGCCGGATAGTGCGCTGACAAACAGTTCTGCCCTTCTGGTGCATGAATCCATAATCATATTCATCAGTTATCATAATATCAAGTATAAGCTTATCAAGGTCTGCATACAGTACTGAAATTGTAAATGTTCCGTCAGAGTTAATACATCTGCTGAATGCAGCATTAAATTCATACATAGTGCTGTCAAGCAGTGTATCAGCACTAAGACCACTATTATCAGTATGCAGGTAGTTGTAGGAAATCTTGTCAACTGCATAGTAAAAAGCATCATTTATGTTAGAATTAACTTCAATGTCACGGTAGTTTTTATTAATAATAGAGCAATGAATCATAACTAATAGTATAATTATCATTGTAAGGCAACTGCAGCTTATGGCTATTCTCATATATCATATATAATACAATTATCCGCTTCTTAGGATAATTGATTATCTGCTCCTTTCTCATAATATCTTAATAGTATATTTAAAGTCCCAAATATATTTAACATACTTAATATATTCAAAGTACTCAATATATTTAACATACTTAATATATTCAAAGTGCTCAATATATTTAACATACTTAATATATTCAATGTACTTAATATATTTAACGTATTCAATATATTCAATGTACTTAATATATTTAAAGTACCCAATATATTTAACTTATTTAACGTATTTAATATATGTAACGTACTCAATGTATTTAATGTATCTAATGTATGCGGGTTGGGTCGGAGTTAATGGCAACTATGGACTGATAGGTGCATATTTTTTCCAAATGGAATATACCAGATCTGACCGGATAGAGGATGGTTATATTATAGTAATCACGATTATAAACAGTATCAAAATACTGAATATTAATTGTGCTGTTATACTGTCTGGAAAGACTGGTTATCTGTTGAGCTGTGTTATTGTCTATATTGTGGGAGTCAGTGCTTTCAGCATATATTAATATAGTATCCCTCACGTATTGCTGTAATTCCTGCCCTTTGCATATGCTCTTATTTATAAAAATAAAATCGAGAGATAGAATGCATATAATAGACATTATGATTAGATAAATAGAACTTTCAATAATAGATTTCATAAGCTAGTCAGGTGATACCTCCTTGAATAAGTGTTTTGTAGCTGCAGAATATAATCAATGCTAATGATAGAATAAGGAGCCAAGAAGTGAAGCTTCTATGGAGCTGCACTTTGAAAGGCACATAACTATTAAAGTGACTGCAAGAGTAAGACATATTACGGATATAATAATATCCCCATATTCTTCAATAAGAAAATGCATGTTAAAACCTCTTTTCTTATATAATTAATGTTTGTTTAATTGATGTGTATATAGTTGATGTTTGCGTAATTAAAGTATATATAATTGAAGTATATGTAATTAAAGTATATATAATTGAAGTATATGCAATTGATGTTTGCGTAATTGCTGTTTATTTAATTGATGTACATATAATTGCTGTTTGCGTAATTGATGTATATATAATTGATGTTTACGCAATTGATGTTTATGTCATTATATGTACTAATATTTCCTGAAAAGTCCTGATGGCAGGAATAAGGAAGGTAATTGCTATTCCTGTTTCTCCAAGCTTGTCAATAATTGATTCCATATTGAAATTCACCTCCATCTGTACTGGAATGTATATTTTTAATAAGCGGCTTAAATATATATGGATATTATGAGCATCATATCAATGGATAGTTTAGAAGCCATAAGAAATGCTGGAATGTATTCTAAGAATTTGTAAACACTCATCTGATCCTTATAGTCAAGCTCTGTCTGCTTGTTGATTAGCTCGTTATTTCTTTGGATAAGTGTGTTTATCGTTTCATCAATACCATTCTGGTCAAGCTCAGATACAGAATAAAGAGTGCGGACAGTAGACATTATATCGGTCTGGTTGTATTCGGCCAGAAATTCGTAATAAGGTCTTATGTCAGAGGGATTAGCTTCAATATCCTGTATGAATGAATCCAGGGAACGTTTTATGATATACGGACAATCATTATAGGAATCTTCTATGGAAGCGATAAGTGGCTTATTCTGAAGATTTAGTGCGACATTTCTCAACCAGTCTGAAAAGCTTGTTCTTAGATTAGCAATCACTTTTTTTTGTGCTGTACGTCTGTTGAAAAATGGAAAAATTAAAAATATCACAATAGCAGCTATTGTGTATGTTGCAAAAAGATAATGGTGATATAGCAGTAGAATGACAGAGGCAGCAAAAAACAAAAGAATTAAAGGAAGTATTTTAATAATAAGCTTTAGGATAGAGGTGTTATATGCAATATCATAATATTCTGCGCAGCGTTTGTCATAGTCAGAGGCATTTAATATATCCCTGCCATAGTGGCTTTGCGTATAAGCATAGAAGAGAATGCAAAGCATAAGAAATATAGTTGAGCTTATCTGAAATACATAATTATCTGTTATGGCTGTGGTATTGCTGCTATAACTGCCAAGAAAAGAGCAGGAAAGAATAGTAAGGGCAGAAAGTATTATGCTTATAAATATTCCAATAGTAGTGTCACGTTTTATTATTTTTAATTCGTACTCGTATTGATATATATTTTTAACCCATCTGTCAAAGTCCTTAAGCAGCACCTGCAAAGCATTTTTATAGCTGCCTCCACTTGTTTCAACTTCGATGAGAAAACGGTGCAGAGTACGGATTCTGCTGCAATTATAATTCTTCTCAATAATATCAAGAGCGTCCTTATATACACATTCACTCATGCCATATTCCAGTTCATTTAAAGCCTCTTTTAATAATTGCTTGAGCTTACCATCACAGATGGCACAGGTATCGGTAAGGGCAGTATGAATCTTTGGTGTTCTTATGAAGGAATATATCATCTGATGCAGATATACATCAACATCGGAGAATTCTTTAAGACGATTGTTGTTAGTGTATTTTTTTCTTATGAGCCAGGGCAGCAGGATTATTCCTAGTGCTGCTATACATAATATATATACTGGCTGGATGTGGAATATAAGACTTATAAGAGTGATTGAGCATAGCACGGCTATTATGGAAATAAGATAAGTGCGTAGTGAAAAGTTATAGCCGTATATAAGCACATCTTTGGATATAGATGTCAAAGAAAAATATTTAATCAGCTTTTTCATAAATATTATTTATCCCCTTTTTGTGAAATTTATCAAGAATAACTGCCGGTATTGCTTCCTTTGTAAATGCTCCGTCTTCATATATGACTGTGCAAAGATTATTCCCACTTTCGCGTGAGAGAAAGCCCACCTGTTTTATATGTCTTTTTTCATGTTTGTCACATTCAATAAGAATTACCAGGTCAATATATTTATAGATGCTGTTGATAAATCTTTCATTAATGTTGTTGCTTCCAAGCATATTATACATACGGTCAGGCATATCACGCACATCATCAAGATGCATGGTTGTCATACAGTAGGAGCCGGTAGAAAGGCTGTTAAGAAGATGGGCAACCTCAGGACCTCTGGATTCGGATAACAGAATCCAGTCAATATTATGCCTAAGACCTGCTTTTATTATATCTGGATAGGTTATGTTATCGTCAACAAAGAATTCTACACATTTTTTATTAGGGTTGATCTTTCTATAATGTATTTCCTGATTATCCTCATAGACACCAGCTTTTTCATTGTGTGGGATTTTGGTTGACAGATATTTTACGAGTTCGGTTTTACCGGCATGTGGCTGTCCGCCGACAACAATACTAAGATGTGCAGAAACACTATTTTCAAGAAGGTTGATGATGCTCTCTGGTGCATATCCAGAGTCTACAAGCGTGTTATGGTCGAATCTTAAGTATTCAGGGATTTTCCTGATTGCCATACTTTTCTTCTGGCACCTCGATTCGTGCCATATTGATATTCTTAAGTTATCTGTGTTAGCTTCAAGGATGGGGCGGTTTCTGTTAAACTGTACGCCCATAATATTAGCCAGCTTTATCGATATATTCTCGACATACTGGTCACTTAATTCCTTGCCCGATATATAGCTGCCAATACCAAGCTCGGTTATCCAAAGATTATAGCCGTCCCATTCTATATCAGTTATTTTTTCATTAGCTATTTCATCTGATATTTCACTAAATAATTCATCTTTATTTTTATCAATTAATGCTTTTAAGGCTGTGCTGTTCATATACTCCTTCTCCTGTGTTTCTGCACATTGTTGTCAAGTGGTCAACAGTATTTAATAAGTTAAGTATGCAAAGTTAAGTATGTAAAATTAAGTATGCAACCTGCTGGCTATGGTGCATTGTTAAAGGCATTGTTTATTCTGGTTTCATATTCCAGATTGTTAACAGCACTTTTAGTTTTAGTGGAAACAGTACCGACAACAGCAGTTGTTAGTAAAAGTGCCGCAAGTACACCAGCAAGGGCGATAATTACCTTTCCATAGTGCTCAATAATATCATGCATAGTATATCCTCCTGATTCTTAAATAATATAATGTTGTATTAGGTTAAATGGGAACTAATTACCTGACAGGTATTGAAATAATAGATAGATGCTTAGAAGAATCATATCTTAATACTGATAAGCGCTTTTCATATTTGTACTATATCACTATATTTTATATTTGTAAAGTATTATTTTTAAATCTTTTATTTTGTTTAACAATTTATAGTAAATAAAATTGCCTGGATTTATAAATATTGGCTTTATAAAAATTGCCATATATATGGCTAAATATTGCTGAATTAATAAATATTTATAATTGTTTATAAATATTCGCTTTATTAATATTCAGGGCGTGTAAATTGTATTTTTTATGTTTTATGCCATAAAACTGCTATAAAATTTATATTTTTGTATTGACATTTAAACAATTCATGCTAATATAAAAGTGCTTTTATAAAGTATATTTGTAAAAGTAGTTGCGAAAACAGTATAAAGATTAAAAATCGTTAATAACGGAGGTACAGAATTAAGATGAATAAGGAAACGTGTGTTGAGAAGCAGCCAATTACAGAACAGTATCTTGAAAAAATGAATGCGTACTGGCGTGCAGCCAATTATTTAGCAGCAACTCAGTTGTATCTGTTAGATAATCCTCTTTTAAGAGAACCATTAAAGCCAGAGCATATTAAGAAAAAGATAGTTGGACACTGGGGTACAGTTCCAGGACAGAATTTCATATACTGCCATATGAACAGAGCTATAAAGAAGTATGATCTTGATATGGTGCTTATATCTGGTCCGGGACATGGCGGTAACTTCTTTGTTGCCAATTCATATCTTGAGGGAACCTATAGTGAGGTATATCCTAATGTAAGCCAGGATATGACAGGTTTAAAGAAGTTATGCAAGCAGTTCTCTTTCCCAGGAGGAATATCAAGCCACGTTGCACCTGAGACTCCAGGTTCTATCAATGAGGGTGGTGAGCTTGGCTATTCAATAGCACATGCATTTGGTTCTGTATTTGATAATCCAGAGCTTATAACAACATGTATTGTTGGTGATGGAGAAGCTGAGACAGGCCCATTAGCAACAGCATGGCACTCTAATAAGTTCCTTAATCCTGTTACGGATGGAGCAGTACTTCCAATATTGCACCTTAATGGATATAAGATTAGTAATCCAACAGTATTTTCACGTATATCACATGATGAAATGGAAAGCTTCTTCCATGGCTGTGGATGGAAGCCTTACTTTGTAGAAGGCGATGATCCTATGACTATGCATAAGAAGATGGCAGAGGTTGTAGATATTGTTATAGAGGAGATTAAAGAAATACAAAGACAGGCAAGAAAAGAAGGCAAAACTGAGCGCCCATTCTGGCCTATGATTGTTCTTAGGACACCAAAGGGCTGGACAGGACCTAAGGTTGTTGATGGAAAGGAAATAGAAGGAACCTTCAGGGCTCATCAGGTACCAATAATGATGGACAGACCTGAGCATTTGCAGCAGCTTAATGAGTGGTTAAGAAGCTACAAGCCGGAAGAGCTGTTTGATGAGAATGGCAGACTTATACCTGAATTACGTGCTCTTGCACCAGAGGGAGACCATAGAATAAGTGCTAACCCACACGCTAATGGTGGTAAGCTATTAAGAGATTTAAGACTTCCTGATTTCAAGGATTATGGCGTTGATGTACCATTCCCTG
>CAKRKK010000052.1 GCA_934358235.1 uncultured Lachnospira sp. | reverse complement strand
TGCCAGCTCAATCCAGGACTGGCATTCTTTCTGTACACAGCCGCCGTCCTCATGGCTTGTCTCTTCATTCGCGAGACTCAGTCCGTGTCCTCCAACCGGATAAAGATGCATTTCTACCGGTATTTTAAATTTGCGCAGAGCATTGAAAAACAGCAGGGAATTTTCTACCGGAACACAGTCATCTGTCACTGTATGCCACAGGAATGTCGGCGGTGTATCTCCAGATACCTGAAATTCCAGAGACTGTTCTTTTCTCTTGTCAGGATCATTGCAGTTTTCTCCAAGCAGGCATTCAAAAGAGCCCGTATGTGCAAACTCACCGGAAGTGATCACCGGATAGCTTAAGATCATGCCGTTTGGTTTCACCATATCAGAAGCTACGCCAAGTCTCTCTGCAATAAAATCTTTCTTCCAGAAAACACCAAGACTTGCTGCCAGATGACCGCCTGCGGAAAATCCCTGGACTACAATCTTATTTGTGTCAATGTGAAATTCTGCTGCATTTTCTCTTAAGAAAGCAACCGTTTTCGCAAGCTGCAAAAGTGCCAGCGGATATCTGGCAGGTTCTACGCTGTAACGCAGAATCACTGCATGATATCCCTTTGCAAGGTACTGCATGGCAATCGGTTCTGCTTCTCTGTCAGAAGTCATGGCATAAGCCCCACCCGGGCAGATCACAACTACCGGGCGTTTTCTGTTAATGTGCATCTCAACGGAATTATCCAGAAAATAAGTGTATAAATCTGCTGTTTCTTCATAACCATCTACTGTTATTTGTATTTTTTTATAAATCATACTCCCACCCTCATACATATATTTTTTGTTTATACTATATGTTTTCCACATACCTTGCAATATTTAAATATGATTTTCCACAAATTCATAATAGTTTTACTCTTTTTCCATATCGAAAAAATCTCCCGGTATCAAGAGCTGGCTTCACTCTTTCCGGGAGACTTTTATCATTTATCCTGCATTTTAAACAATTTTTTATTTATTTCCCTGACCATAGTATGCATTTGCACCATGTTTTCTGTAATAATGTTTGTCCTGAAGATCCTGTGGAGCAGGTTTTACCTGTGGATTGATCATCTCGCAGCGTGCTGCCATTTTTGCAACTTCTTCAAGAACTACTGCATTATGTACTGCGGCATAAGCGTCCTTTCCCCACGTAAATGGTCCGTGGTTCTTACATAATACTGCTGGAACCTCCAGCGGCTTTCTGTTGCTTTTCTTAAACTCATCTACAATCAATAGTCCTGTATTAGCTTCATAATTCTCATCAATCTCATCTTTGGTAAGACATCTTACACAAGGAATAGCACCATAGAAATAATCTGCATGCGTTGTACCATAACAAGGAATTTCTCTTCCTGCCTGTGCCCAGCTTGTCGCATATGATGAATGTGTATGCACAACACCCCCTATATCTGTAAACGCTTTATATAATTCAAGGTGTGTTGCTGTATCTGTTGAAGGATTATAACGTCCTTCCACTTTATTACCAGAAAGGTCCATAACAACCATATCCTCCGGTGTCATTTTATCATAATCCACACCACTTGGCTTAATAACGAACAAGCCGGCTTCTCTGTCAATTTCACTAACATTGCCCCACGTAAATGTAACAAGACCATACTTCGGTAATAACATATTGGCCTCATACACCTTTTTCTTTAATTCTTCTAACATTGCCTAATCCTTCTTTCCTTTATATTGTATACAATAAATATTTTACACATAATATGCAATCCAACATATGCATTCAACATATGCTTTCGTCATATGTATTCAACTATGCATTCATTATATGTATTCATCATATTCTTACATCATTTCCAGCAATCAGCCGCAGCCTGCTCTGCCATCATGCATTGCTTATAATTATTTAAAAATTCATCAAAGCCCTTTACGTCCGATACATCTGGTTCAACTGTCACTCCCTGCTGTTCTTTAAATACTTTATCAGCAAGATAATCCTCAAGGCTTTCTTTCTGTGCTCTGCTTACCATATAAGCGGCTAACACAGCCATTCCCCATGGACCACCTTCACTAGCTGTATTCATAACAGTTACCGGCGTATTAAGTGCTGCTGCCAGTAATTTCTGTCCTACCTCTGGTGTTTTAAACAAACCTCCATGCGCCATAATATAATTAATCTTTACATTTTCTTCCCTGATTAATGTATCGTTTCCTATCTTAATCGTTGCAAGTGCAGATAGCAAGTGAGTCCTCATAAAATTCGCCAGATTAAACTTAGAATCAGGTTTTCTTACAAACATAGGTCTGCCCTCATTAAAGCCTGTAACTGGTTCACCTGACAGATAATTAAATGCAACCAGACCGCCGCAATCTGCATCTGCTTCTAAAGCTTTTTTAAATAGCTTTCCATATAACTCATCCATATTAACTGTCATACCTGACATTTCCGCAAACTCCTTAAATATATTAACCCACGCATTAATATCTGAAGTGCAGTTATTGCAATGAACCATAGCAACAGGCTTTCCATCAGGAGTTGTAACCATATCAATCTCTTTATGCACACTCTTTAATTCTGACTGTGTTACTATCATTGAGAATATAGATGTACCAGCAGATACATTTCCAGTACCTGCAGCTACCGAATTAGTTGCTACCATACCAGTACCTGCATCGCCCTCTGGTGGACATAATGCAGCTCCCTCCTTAAGCTTTCCAGTAACATCAAGAAGTGCCGCCCCTTCTTTTGTAAGTACTCCTGCCTCAGCTCCCGCAGCAAGGCATTCCGGCAGAATATCCTTTATACTCCAACGCACTCCCTCTTTTTTTATTAGTTTATCAAAGTCCGCTAACATCCTGCCATTATAATTATATGTATCAGAATCAACAGGAAACATTCCTGATGCATCTCCTATTCCAAGCACCCTTCTGCCTGTTAACCTGTAATGTATATAACCTGCTAAGGTTGTGATAAATGCTATATTATTCACATGCTCTTCTTTATTAAGTATAGCCTGATAAACGTGCGCAATGCTCCATCTTTGCGGGATATTGAACTTAAACTGATTGGTTAATATATCACTTGCCTCACCAGTTATAGTATTACGCCATGTTCTGAATGGAACAAGCAGCCTGTCTTCTTTGTCAAATGCCAGATAGCCGTGCATCATAGCTGATATACCAATCGCTGCAAGTTCTGTTATTTCAACTCCATATCTCTTTTTAACATCTGCTGTCATAGCAGAATAACATTGCTGCAGACCTCCCCATATATCTTCCAAGGTATACGTCCATATACCATCAATAAGCCGGTTCTGCCATTCATGTGTACCCATCGCAATTGTTTCATGCTTCTGATTAATGAGCACCGCCTTTATTCTTGTCGAGCCAAACTCTATACCTAATACAGCCTTTCCATCTATTATAAGCTTTTTATTATCCATACCATTCATACCACTTTTCCTCTCTTTTCTTATCAGTAAACAGGTCTGTTTTTATTATAAAGGAAACAATCTGTAATGTTAAACAAAATTAGTATTTAAAATTAATAAAAAGAGAATGCACATAATCTGCACATTCTCTTTAATATAGCTGGATTATCTATAGGGGGTGTCGCACTAAGAAATTAGTGTAATGCCGCCTTTTCTATGTTAAGACGATATATAAGATTAGTGCGGTGCCACCTTTTCTGTGTTAAGGCGATATATAAGTTATGTAGTTCAGGCACACTTTCGCTACTTTCGCCTCGCAACGGATACTGAATTCGTGCTTTGCACTCATTAAGTACCGGCGGGCTCAAAGCACCTGAAACTACATAAACTTATATATCGTCTCATTTAGTTTATGAGGGCACCGCAATCTATATTTCATAATAATTTATAATTATTTCTAGCTAAGAAAATATAAGCTCACCAAAAAGCATGGCATGGTCTGATAGACGTTGACTAATAGTTGTGCTATCTATCAGGGTTTTTACTGATATCCCGGTATCATTTAACATTCCGAGTGAATACAGTATATAATCAAGTCTTGACTCAGCATGTACAAGCTCGTTTTTCCACGTATAGGTACTTTCATATTCCAAAGCATCCATAAACGATGGCATATAGTTACTATATACAAGTGTCTGCATAAAATCCGACTTAGGTGTAGAATTTACATCTCCAAACAATATCAATTTTACATCCTGTTCTTTCTGGTGTGCTTTTGCCAGTTGATATATGCTTTCTTCATAGGCTTTCCGTTGGCTTAATCTACTAGCTTTGTAACCAGCAGCCGTATGATTGTTAAAGCAGAGATGAGGGAGGTTAACATTTAGTAATCTGAAACAAAGTCCATTATGCAGGTTAACTATTACATGATTGTAACGTAGGTTATCTTCAAGTCCAGTCAATGTATTAATAGAATAGCTATCGCACAGTTCTTTACTTATCAGCAGCACTGATATAACAGATCTTGGCGAAGTGTCCGGATTATAAGCTTTTGGTAATACAATATGGAAGTCTGGAAAATATTCTTTTAATATAGACAAGTGTCTTCCCTTGGTTAACTGTACCTCCTGCAGGCCTATAGCAAGTGTTGGTGTAGTTGTTAGTGCTATCTTCTGGGCTATATAGCCACATAGCTCTCTAAATCTGTCTTCCCAGCGTGCATCTGTAATTCTCCAGCAGTAACCTGCTACGTTCAAGCTATATAAGCCAAGCTTTTCTGTCTTTTCACCACATTCTACATGCTGCTCATAATCATACCATTTACCGTCTCTTATAAATTTCATCTTCATTGACGCATCTCCCTTTATGTTTTTTTATGAATAAACTTGCAAATTTATGTCTATATAATAACACTTCCTTATTTTTTGTCAATGATTTTTTATGATTTTTTATGATTTTCTAATATAACAAACCGAATATTATATCTATAAATTCTTTATAAGATGCCAGCAGCCTCTAACCCGTCACTATTTCATACAACCTTTTCCTAATCACTCCCCATCCTCAATAAATCTCTTAACTCTGTCAATATCTCCAGCCCTGATGAGTTCAGCCGCCTTATCACACGCACCTTTCAGCAATTCCATGTAATTCATCTGTTCTTCTGTATCTGTGGTCTTGTCTTTTACATTTTCTATTACAGCTTCTTTTAACGCTTCTCTTTCCTTTCTTCCCTCTAACTCCAGCTTATTACGCTCGTAGTATAACACCAGCCTTGTGACAAATGCCAGCGGTGCTCTTTTAACAGCCTGTCTTTTCATATAAGCCCAGTCATTCTCTTTTCCAGAGCTTCCTGAGGATTCGCCTGTAAATACAACTGCATAATCTTCATCATCAATATAACAGCCTCGTGTACTTGACCCCTCTAGCTTATCATTATATTTAAACTTCATAAGCCTGTCCCATACAGATACATCTATTGTGCCATTCAGAAAATCTATTGCCATATCCTTATAGGCATAAGGGATTACCTCCGAACTTTTAAGTGTTGGTATATAATTCCTAACAGCCTGTATACAAGCTTCTATTTCTGGTGAGTTATTCATAGTTCTCTTCATAATAATTCCTCATTTCTACGCACTTTCTTATCTTATAAGGTTTGTGTCAAGTGCGTACAGACACACATCCCACATATAAATAATTGTATTATTGTTATCTATTCGTCTTCTTTATACCTTTTAAGCAGCCCATCTATCTGCATATTAATATTTTCTGGAAATAAAATCTTATCATTATCATTTAATTTTATCCAGAAATCAAGATTCTTATATTTTCCAGAATATTTCCTGCTATTCTTTTCCTGTTTTAAAGACACAACTGTCTTGACCTGCGCCCGTCTTTGTTCAAGAATCGGAATCAATATGTAATACAATCTGTCATCCTTCAAAGAAACATATCCCGCTTCCACGCCAGCCTGTGTTTTTAGGTATAATCTATGCCTGTTTATGCGTGATGGATACAACTTCATTCCAGCTCTTATATAAGGCGCATTATCTAACATCTCCAGCATAGCCGTTACATAGTAAATCCTTGAATTATCCTCATCCAATGAGGTAAGTATACTATCAAGAGTATCTGTTGCAGCAATAAACTGCTGTGCCAAAAGATACGCAAGTTCCTTTTGCACTACGAATCTCCTGTTATTATCTATACCAGAGGAATTGTTCTTTCTTTTATCCACATTATTTAAAAGTTCTTCGCTACATTCAAATATACTTTTTATAAACAACCCGAAGTCTTCCTCAACAGTCCATAGATACTTTCCACGTGCACCCCTGAAATATCCTATTTTATCTCCATCATAGGTTTCAGCATAATGATAAATGCTACGATTACAATATGCATTTTCATTAACGGGTGCATCCCAGCCATATTCCCTGTATTCTTCTTTCAATTCATCATCAGGGTACATATAATCTGTATACTGATACTTATTACCCGACACATTTCTGCCACTAGTTATATCAGCATTTTCTTTCATATAATTACATATCACCGAATATGCTTCGTTAATTTCATATGCACTATATTCATATGAACAAGCCTCCACACAATCTGAAGAGTTATTCACCCTGGCATCTGGATGCACATTGTGCATAAGCTCACGATACCTCTTTTTTAATTCAGTTTTAGTTACCTTCTCAGGAACTGCCAGAATTTCACAGGCTTTAGAGAATATCACAAATACTGCCTCCCTATCCATCCTATTAAAAATAATCAATTTAAAAATAATCCATTTCTGTATGTTTTTATCATTAACTGAGGTGATCTTGCAGATATTGCTCCTTTGTTATATGATAATTTACCACCTTTACAAACCCATAATCCACTTCATCATCTTCATCTACAAATGCTACTAAATTAGTTGTAGTCGCGTTATCTTCAGTAAACCCACAGCTTTTCATCATTTTACGTGAATATTCATTTTCTACTCTGACTGTTGATGTAATTGTCGTCGGCAATATAGTCTTCTTTTTCCAGCTTTTATCACCTATACGCCACTCTTTGACTAACCCTTCCTTAAAAGCTATATCAATAAACCTTTTTAATACACAGGTTCCGTAACCTTTATTTCTATATTGCTTAAATATATAGATTTCCGGCTCTAGTGCACTTTCATCATATCCATTAAAGCCTATATATCCTATGAAATCGCCTTTGATTTTAATGCAATAAAATAATGGTCTGCGTAGATCTATTCCGTCATATGCTCCGTTTGTTTCCTTAATACCATAGTATTGTTCGAAGTCCCCTGCCGCCTTTATCTCTTTCTTAAACTCCTCCGTCAAACCATAAGACAAAGAATTAGCAACTGGATACACCTCAAGTTCATTTATTTTTATCAATTCCGGTGCATACAATATTTCCCACTCATCCAACTGCTCATAATCTCTTTCAGTACAGGCGCCCTGGGTAAAAACTATTGTATTGCTATTGCGGTTATAAAATACACCATTCATTTCAGTAGCATCGCACTCCCATCCACTGTCACTCATAAAGTGTACATCTTTCGGTATGTTATTTTCTTCTATAATCTTACTTAGTATTTCCATTGTCATAGGCATATCCTCCTTCCTACATTCATCAATATAATATTATCTTAAAACTGTTTGCTTGAATTCCATAACTTTTCTCAATTGCAATATTTTCACCATAAGCCCTACAGATTTATGAGATTGCTTGAATAATTATGTACCTTTATGATAAAGGTATCATATCATATAACAAGTGTCAACATCTTTGAGATTTTATAATATTTTACGAATGCAGCGAAATTGATTATAGATTATGAAATTAGTATTTTGCTGGTTTAATTAAGTTATTGTTTAGACATCTTATTAACTGTCAGGAATTTACCAATACCACTTCACTAGTATTTATTCAACTGTATATAATTGCTTGTGAAAATTGACTGAGATTGGCTTTTTCGCGTATAGAGTCAAACTTCCACTCTTATAAATCAAGTAGAGGAGGAAATATTTAATACATTCCCCCAGCCTCTCATACAATCTTGCGTACCATCCGGTACACGGTGGTTCTCTAGTTTCCATATATTTGCATCAAATAAAACTCTGTGAATGTTGTGTACCACAGCTCAAATATTCACAATTCATAGATTCACAAATTAACAGAGTTTCTTGTTGATAAATGCGGTTTACATATTAACGAGTTGAAAAAAATAGCTTCTAATATATCAACGTGAGGCACGTTCTTGCTACTATCCACGCGTGATCATAATAGACACTAAGGCGCTAAATATAGCATTTATGCTATATTTAACGCCTTAGTGCAACATTCTGAAAGTACCTGACTAACAATATATTAGAAGCTATTATTTATATTTAACATTTTTTACGCCTAATATTATTTATATCTAATATTATTTACACCTAATATTATTTATAATTCCTTCTGTGAATAACAGAATAAATGAATTAAACAACGCGTAAATAACAACATATAAATAACAACACATATATTTAGTACTTCATATAATCTTTTATAACATTATGATCCTTAAGAACTTTTTCTATAACTGTTCCCTTAATCTTTCTAAGAAGTGGTTTTTTGATGTTATCAAGTACGCCTGGAAGCTCTATTTCAAGTGGTGATTTGCCATCCATAAGCTTAACTGATGCATCAAGAAGATCTCTTACATCATATACACTTCCCCACACCTCAGGAACACCTCTGTCAACACCAAGAAGACCATATACAGCCTCCATTGCTGTTCTGACTGAATACTCTGTTGTGAATATAGTATCTCTTGGTGTTTCAGCAAACTGTCCAAGGAAGGCAAAGTTGACACAGCCATCAGGAATAACATCTGGTCTGTCGCCCTTTCTTCTTGGCATAAAGAATGCTGTTATATATGGCATCATAGTAGGAGTTGTATTACAGCTATTCTTTGCCAGCTCATCTATCTTCTCTACTGGAATACCAAGATGATATAACCACTCTGCTGTTATTTCTTCACCTGTACATTCCTTCATAGGCTTCTTTATATAATCACCCGGTACATCGGTGAATAAGCTGTATACCCATACGCATACTTCATCATTCTTCTGTTCCTTAAACTGTCCCTGTCTGTTTATAGTCCAGCTAAGAAGCCAGCTTGAATCCTTACAGCTTACTATACCTCCTGTAACAACATTACCTGTTCTTGGATCTCTTTTACAGATTTTCTTAATCTGGTCAATAATCTGTTCATTGCTAGTTGTAACTGTAGCTGATTCCCAGTTTGATTTAGCTACATCACCACAGAATTTCTCCGGATGTCCGAATTGTGGATCCTGTCTTGCGATATTCTTCCAAAGGCTCCAGCAGCCACTAGTTCTTACCTCAGCATCACCAACAGGTGCATGTGTATGATCTCCATAAATAGTACTTTCTGTGCAGCTTCCGTTTGTTACAAAAACAAGATCATTCTCTGTAAGATCAATAACCTCCTGTTTACCCTTAATACTGCATTCTATCCTCTTTGCAAGCTTCTTATTATCCTTGAATTCAAACACTACATTTTCAACTCTTGTATTGAACTTAAACTTAACGCCTGCTGCTTCAAGGTACTTCTGCATTGGCAGAATAAGTGATTCATACTGATTATACTTTGTAAACTTAAGAGCTGAGAAATCAGGAAGTCCACCAATATGATGAATAAATCTTTGTATATAAAGCTTCATCTCTAGTGCACTATGCCAGTTTTCGAATGCAAACATAGTTCTCCAATAAAGCCAGAAATCAGAATCAAATACCTCTTCATCAAAGAAATCTTCAATCTTTTTATCATAAAGATCCTCGTCCTTTGTAAAGAACAGCTTCATAATCTCCATACAGCCCTTCTGGCTTAGATTAAACTTACCATCTGTATGTGCATCCTCGCCCTGGTTAACTGTTGCCCTGCATAAAGAATAATTAGGATCATGCTTATTTAACCAGTAATATTCATCAAGTACAGAGGCACCCGGCTTTTCAAGCGATGGTATACTTCTAAACAGATCCCACAGGCATTCAAAGTGATTCTCCATCTCTCTTCCGCCTCTCATAACATATCCTCTTGTAGGATCATTTATACCATCACAGGCACCACCAGCTATATCCATAGCCTCTAATATATGAATATGACTTCCCTTCATCTGTCCATCTCTTACAAGAAAACAGGCTGCTGCCAAAGAGGCAAGTCCGCTGCCGACGATGTAAGCTGATTTATCATCAACGCCCTCTGGTTTTTCTGGTCTTGCAAATGCTTCATAATTACCATTAGAATAATATATTCCTTTACTATTCTTTTCATACTTTCCACGTTCAGTATTTCTGTATTCCTCGCGTTCATTTTCCTGTATTTCTCTTATCTTCTTTTTCTCTGTACTGTTCTTAGTTTTAGCATTAACTGCTGCAACACCTGCACCTAATGCAAGTAGTGAGGCACCCACCTTTAAAGTTTTACTTCCAATTGATTTTTTACTCATATAAAGCTCCTTTCTTCTGCAATACATTTATAATTAATAAACCTCATAATCGATGAGGAATTATTATCCATATCATTAATGTTTCTCATAATTCTCATAGCTTCTTTTTATCTTATGAGTCTCACTCCATATCTTATCAGCATATGTTTTCCAGTTATTGGCATATGGAACACATTTGCTGCAAAGATGCTCTGCTGACTCTGGTGACTCTAAATCTGTTGACTTAGCACCAGTCTCCTTTACCATTTTCTGAAGTATTTCAGGATTCTCAAGCATTGGACAAGGTCTTAAATGATTCTTGTTAAATGGCTGATTTCTTCTATATGCCATAAATAATGGCTGATGTAGTATTTCAAGCAATGTATTAGTTCTTATGTTAGCTCCGGAATAGTGTATGAATACGCAAGGTTCTGCATCACCATTAGCATTGATATGGAAGTAGTTTCTTCCTCCTGCTATACATCCACCAACAAACTCTCCATCATTCTGAAAATCAAATGTAAAAAGTCCCTGACCTGTTGTAAGGCTTCTTATCTGTCTTATGCGGTCCTTCATATATATTCTTTGTTCAGGTGTTGGTAACAATTCAACAGATGCAGCATTTCCTACTGGCATATAATGGAAATACATAGCGTATCTGCAGCCCTTATCAACCATAAGCCTGATAAACTCATCGCTTGTAACTGTTTCTGTATTCTTTGATGTGTAGCATATTGAAGTTCCAAATACAAGACCATTCTTCTTTAAAAGATCCATTGCATTCATAACCTTTCCATATACGCCATCACCTCTTCTTAAATCATTAACAGCTTCAAAGCCTTCAAGACTTATTGCAAGATAAAGATTTCCAACCCTCTTCATCTCCTGACAGAATTCCTCGTCAACAAGTGTTCCGTTAGTAAATGAAAGAAATGCACAATCATTATGCTTTTCACACAGCTTTATAATGTCACTCTTTCTTACAAGTGGTTCACCACCTGTAAACATATAAAGGTAGGTTCCAAGTTCCTTGCCCTGTGTCACAACACTATCCATTTCTTCATATGTAAGATTTAACCGGTTGCCATATTCTGCTGCCCAGCAGCCTGTACAATGAAGATTACATGCACTTGTCGGATCCATAAGAATAAGCCAGGGAACATTACAATCGTATTTTTCTCTCATTTTTCTAATTGTCTTTGTTCCATTAAGAAATGCTTCAAAGCCAAGATTTAGAACCATCGTCTTTAACACACCTGGATCAATTTCATCTAATGCCTTGTTAATATACTTATTAATTGCACTATCCTTGTCCTCAAGTTTTTTCCTTATATTATCGAAATCAACATCAAGCTTTTCGCCCTCCATATATTTTTCTATAAAATCAACAAGCTTTATTATTTCTTTTTCTCTGTCCTTATCAAGATTTTTCAATACGACATCGACTGCCTTGCTGACTGCAATTCTTCCTGCCTTATGTGTTATTGTACCCATATATATCACCATTCCTGTTTTTATCTTAAATACTTATATAAAGTGTTACGTTATCCACGCAGTTTCCTGTCCGTCTTAACTGTATTTACCACTATTATCAGATTCAATACTCCGTCAAGACACAGATTCAATCCAATAAGTCTTATCATAACCTTTGTTGTTTCACCCGGCATAAGTATAAGCATGATTCCAACTACTGCAACTATAATTGCCATAACTAACATCAGCCACCAGCAACTTATTCCAAATCTTTTCGAATCAAGTGATGTCTGTATCTTAAGCGTAGCATCTATCAGCATCACAATTCCTATGCACGTTGAAAGTATCTGTACAACGCTTGAGGTTTTACATATAAATACTATGCCTACTATTGCGGCAACTATGCCAAGTGCCAGATCGAACTGAAATGCAAGCTGATATACGTCCTTTGCAAAGTAGCCTATTATCTTTACAACTCCGTATATTATGAGGTATACACCAAATATTATGCATACTGCATTTAGTGCAATTCCAGGTATCGCCAGCAGCACAAGCCCTACAATAATAAGACAGGCTGTAAGCGCACTGTACATATTCTTTATTCCTTTTATGTCGTTCATAAGCATCCCTCCTTATTGCTTCATCTGATATATAGACATTAATAC
>CAKRKK010000051.1 GCA_934358235.1 uncultured Lachnospira sp. | reverse complement strand
AAATCTCAAAAAATCAAGATATTTCTTCTGTTCATCCACATTATCCGGATATTTTCTGAATATGCAATCCCATTCGTCAATGATTATAATAAATGACTGTTTTTTTTCGCTATATATTGTTTCCAGCACATCTACAAGATCTCCCCAGTCAAAGCAGTCAACGTCTGAATATTCTTTCTTAATATCCCACAGCAGCCTTTTTGACAGATAATCAATTAAAACATCTATTGAATCTGCCCTGCTTAAGAAATCTATCATATTAATATGAATAACATTATATTTATTAAGATGCTCATAGTAATCTGGTTTTTTTGCTATTTTAAGCTTATCGAACAATTCTTTTGATTCACAGCCTCTGCTGTAATATGCAACAAGCATATTGGCAGCCATGGACTTTCCAAAACGGCGCGGACGGCTTACACATACATTCTTATGTTCACCATATAATACTGAATTAGTGAATTCTAACAGTTCAGTTTTATCGACATATATTTTAGATTTTTCTACTGCATTGTAAAATTCATCATTCCCAGGGTTTAGATATATTCCCATTATTCGTGCCTCTCCCTTATAATATTTATACTAAGATGTGATTATTTGCTTGCATCATTATATCAGATTGATAACATCAATTCCACAACTATACCTTACCTAACCAGCGGTGGCAATCAGTTCTTCACGTACTTCATTAGTTATTGCCTCTCCGCCCTGTTCCTTCCATTCATTGACAAAGGTATCAAAATACGATATATCCTCAGCACCACATATAATCTTTAGGTACGCTTCTTTTTCCTTTTCCTTTAAACGCCACCACCGCGTTTTCATCGTGTCTGTTGTCTTAAAATACATAGAATCAACAACACGTATATTACCCTCACTTAACAGCCTGCAGGCTGTTATTCTTGACACATAGGCTGCCCACTCGGTACTTGTTGCATTCTTTCTTTCAAGTGTATTATCACTCCCCTGTGCACTTGATTCTATATAGTTTTTTCCTGTATTACTAATGTATGAACTACAGGCATCGTAATACGACTTTTCAAGCAACTCAAGCTTATCAGGATCACTCTCTCCTTTAAGTGCCTTGTCAATCTTTTCATAGCATATAGACAGAGCATTATTATAATCCACATTAATTGAAATAGGACGGGCAGTAGGTTCTACATTCTGCTGGTAATAATATATAAATTCCTGCAAAGCATTGCTGTCATACCTTGCACTATCAAACATTACGCTTATAATCTTAGCCGCTATCTCCGGATGCTCAAAGCCCTTTCTTACCACAACATACTTATAGCAGGGATTCTGGCTGTGATAGCTTGTACTTCCATCATCAGATGTCTGTATCAGGTATGGCTGCCAGTCTGCATCAGGATTAGTGTTTACTGCATTGGCAAGTGGATTATTGGGTGCCCACCATGGTCCAAAAAATGAGCCGCACCTTCCATCCTCGATAAGCTCACATATATTAGTTGTCGTCCTTAATAAAAAGTCATTATCTATTATTCCATCACTATATAACTGCCTTATATATGCCAGTGCATCCTTTGCCTCTGACGTAACAGAACCATACACAACATTTCCATCTGAATCCTTTATCCACTGCTTAGGATATGCATTAAAACACGCAAAAACAATATCCAGCAGGAATTCACTACTATAACCGCACTCCCCTGTCAGCTCTGTATCTACTACAAGGCCGACAGTATTGCTCCTTCCATTGCTATCTGTTCCATTATTGCCAGGATCCTTTTCAATAAATTCCTTGATTATATCAACAACATCCTCTATTGTTTCAGGCTCTGTAAGACCAAGCTTATCCATCCAGTCCTTACGCAGCCATATAAGGTTAGGACCATCTGTTATATTAGTCTCTGGAAGTGCCATAATCCTTCCATCAAATGTGATCATATCCTTAAGCGAACTTCCATAGCTGTTATATATAGCTCTTATCCTGCTGCTCAGGCAGTTATTATAGCTTTCTGTCAGATCCTCAATCATATCTGCCTCAACAAGTCTTTGCAGCTCATCCTGACTTGAAACCATCATTATATCTGGCAATGCTCCCATAGAAACAGCTATTGAAACATTAGTATTATACTGCGCATCCTGTGCCTCAAATGCATCAATATTCTGAACATTAATCATATTCTTTATATATCTTGTATATGCATTATCTGTATATGTATCGCCCTCTGGCATATTGGAATTATTAACACTTGTCATTTTGCCAAGTGTATAACTTATAGTTTCCGGATACGCACCATAAGGCGTTGTCATGGCATAATACAGCTTATCAGCATAATCCTCTTTAGCTGTATATACACTTTTAGCCGGGCTGTTACACCCGGCTTGAAATAATAATATCATAGCAGTTAATACTGCAAACATCCTGAATATTCTTTTTCTCATTACATACCTCTTCTTTAATCCCCATTTTAACTCATACAGGATTACAAAGCACAAAGCACTATTGATATTATCCTTTTACTGCACCTGACATACTGTCATTATAGCACTTCTGCATTATCATAAACAAGGCTGCAATTGGAATCGATATAAGTACAGCTCCCGCTGCGAATCTTGTGTACCACACATCAACATATTCCTTTTCAAGCATCTGCCATAAACCGATTGCAACTGTGTAATAGTTAGCATTGGCACGACATATTACTCTTGCAAATATGAAATCAACCCATGGTGCTATGAAAGAAGTAAGTACTGTATACACGATAATTGGTTTACTTAAAGGTATTGTAATTCTTGTAAATACCTGCCATTTCGTTGCTCCATCAATAATTGCTGCTTCATCAATGCTCTTTGGAATCGTATCAAAGAAGCCTTTTGCTATATAAAACTGTATTCCGGCCGATGCCGAATATACAAGCACAAGTGCAACCCTTATCATTGAACCCTCAGATAATCCGACAGCCTTAAGAATGTAATATACAGCTACCATTGCCATAAAGGCTGGGAAAAGACCAAGTATCATAGCTACATTCATCATAGCCTTCCTCATTTTGAATCTGAGGCGTGACATACAGTAAGCAACTGAAAGCACGAAAAACGTAGATATAATACACGAAAATACTGCAACTATAAGCGTATTCTCAAACATTCTTGGGAAATTAAGTATTCCCGTATCTGTAAACAGCTTTGTATAATTATCAAGTGTATATGCCTTAGGGAAAAATGAGCTTGTATACGCTCCCTTCTGTGCCCTGAAACTTGTGAGGATTATCCATATAAGCGGCATTACCCATATAACTGCAAGTATTGTAAGTGTTATATGTGCCAATATATTTTTAGTAATCTTTTTCTTTTTCATTGGAAGCCCTCCTCATCCTTATAAGACTTAGTTCTTCTATATACAAGAAGTGAGCCAATTGCCAGGAATATGAATGTCATAATACCTATAACTGCACCCAGATTATAATATTGAAAATCGACTGTCATCTTGTATAACCAGGTTACAAGAAGGTCTGTCTTACCAGCAGTTTCGCCAGCCAGAACCGGGTCACCCTTAGTAAGAAGGTATACAATATTGAAGTTATTAATATTAGCTGTAAATGTAGTTATCAGATATGGTGTTGTAACAAAGAACATATATGGCATCGTAATCTTTGTAAATTTAGCAAAACCATTAGCACCATCTACATCTGCTGCCTCATAAAGCTCCATAGGAATGTTCTTTAATATGCCTGTAACCTGAAGAATCGTATACGGAATACCAACCCACAGATTGACAACAATAACTGTTATTCTTGCCCACGTTGCATTAGTGAAGAACGGAAGTGCCTTATCAATCCAGCCCAGATTCCTTAATACAACATTTACAATACCATCCTGATTTAACATACTTCTCATGACAAGAAGAGAAACAAACTGTGGTACAGCTATCGAGAGGACGAATATAAAACGCCAGAAGGACTTAAATCTTGTTCCCTTCCTGTTAATCAGCAAAGCAACAAGAATACCTAATATGTAATTGAGACCTGTTGCAAATATAGCCCATATAATAGTCCATCCCAAAACTGACCAGAAGGAATGTCCAATAGAGCTTCCCGAATCAAACAACTGCTTAAAGTTTTCTAATCCAACCCAGTCAAACAGTACCAGATGGCTGTCTACTTTACTGTAATTGGTAAATGCCATACTTATCATAAATACAAGTGGCAGAATGGTAAATATAAGTACTCCCCCAACTGGAAGTGTAAGAAGCAGCTTGTGAAGATTCTCATTGAATAATGATTTAACATCCTCCACAAAGGTGTTAATATGCTTTCCTAAAACCTGCCTTGTTTGAACATTATAAGCACTCTTGACCGAACTCATAGCAAGAACAACATAAGCGGCTATAAGAAATAATGTTGCAACACCATATAAAAGTATCAGAAGTGAATTATCACCTGCCACATACTCGTATACACCCAGCTTCTCATTCCATATCTCCTGCTGTTCTCTTCCTCCAAGGCTTGGAAGCATGGCGAGACAGTTGATTCCTTTGAATATCATAAAGCATATAAAGCTTACTTCCATTGCAAGATAAAGAATGCCTTTGATTATCTGCTTTCCTGCAAGATTACCAAGTCCAAGTATAATGGCACTAAGTCTGGTAATGGCATTACCTTTTTTAAATGCCTGAATAAATCCATCTTTCATCGCCATAACCTCCTGTTACAAGCTGGCTGTCACTAATAATGTGACAGCCATCCTTTTAATAATTACTTAAATTATGAATTACTTAAGCCTTTATTTACTTACAATTGATGTATTAATCTGCTTGTAGAAATCCTGTGTCTTTGCTTCTGCATTATCCAGAGTAATCTCGCCATTAACTACAGCCTTTGCAAAGTTCTGTGCTGGTGTCCAGTAATCATTCATTCCTGATACTGTTGGCTGGATAACTGATGTCTTGTTAAAGGTATCATTCTGTGCTGTTATAAGAGCATCATTCTTGATAGCATCTGTTGCAAGAAGCTCTGTATTACAAGGAATAACCCCTCTTAATTCGTAGTGGCTCTGCTGTGCATCCTTACCGCCAAGATACTTAGCTAAAGCTACAGCTACCTGCTGATACTTGCAGTTAGGGTTAACTGCAACTGCCTTAGAACCGGCAAATGCCTTAAGCTGCTTATCTGTTCCACCAATCTTTAAGGTTGGAAGTGATACTGCACCAAAGTTTTTACCAAGAATTTCCTTAACGCTCTTATAATCCCATGAACCTGAGAAGTATGCACCAACAGAACCATCTCTTAAGCCTGCTATACCTACACCCTGAAGGTCATTGACGAAGTTAGGATTGTTAACAAATGAAACCATAGCCTGTGTTGCCTGTGTTCCCTTATCACCAGAAATATCAATTCCTGCTGAATTATCCTTACCATCCTTGCCAAAATATGAACATCCGTTAGCAAGATAGAATGTTGACATATACCAGCCTTCTGTTATATTAAATGCTACCTTATTTTTAGAAAGCATTGTATCTAAGCTCTTTACGTCACTTTCTGAGAATTTACTCTTATCATAATACATAAACCATGTATTAGTTGTGAATGGTACACCATAAACATTACCATCAACTGAAACTGAATCTACAATTGCACTTGAATTAGTTTTCTTAACATAATCTGCTGTTTCACCACCAAGCTTTGCAATAGCATTGGCATCAATAAGTGTCTGAAGCTGGTCATTTGCAAAAAAGTAAACATCTCCTGAATTACTTGGATCCTGTGTTACAGTCTTACCTGCATCTGCCTCTGCACATACACCATAATCAAAAGTAAGATCCCAGTTTGGATGCTCAGCATTAAACTTCTCACACATTGTCTGAAGCCATTTACCATTTTCCTCTGCCTGATCCTCTGCTGGTCCCCATACTTTAATGGTTGCTGTAATCTTTTCATCTGTCTTTGAATCCTTACCTGTGCTTGCTGAATCATTTCCCGAACCGCAGCCTGTTAAAAGTGATCCACACATTGTTGTCAGCATAAGTGCTGCTGCTAATTTTTTTAATCTCATACAAAAAACCTCCTTAATAATTTAATCATCAATCATCCTTTGTTTTTCGACGTCTTTAACTTTTCTTGATGATTTAATTATATTAGGAGGTTTATAAAATTAAAATATAAAGTATTTTAGAAATATGTTGTTTTTTTATGATGTAAATATAAAAAATATAAAAATTTACATAATGAACATTATTCCATCATCCTGACTGGGAATTTAATCATGATTGTTGTACCTGCACCAACTATGCTTTTAACCTCAAGATGATATTCTTCCCCATAAAATAGTCTGATTCTATCATTGACATTACGTGCACCATAGCCCTTAGACTCCGCTGTAAGAAAGCTTTTGCACATATTTTCATCCATTCCTACACCATTATCAGCTACAGACAGACAGACTATATCTATGTTTTCATTAGCCGTATTTACATATGGGCAACGGCTTCCCTTAATAGTTATCACTCCACGCCTGTCAGTCAGAAGGTCTATTCCATGGTCAATGGCATTCTCCACAAGCGGCTGGAGTATAAGATTTAACGACTCAACCTTAAGAATATCGCTGCTTATATCAATATCAACATCAAATGAATTATCGTGCATAACCTGCTGAATCTCTATATAGGACCTTACATTACTTACTTCCTGCTCAAGCATAAGTGTATTCTTACCCTTGTTAAGTGAAGTTCTGTAATAATTAGATAATGCAAGAGTAATCCTGCTTATATCATCCTGCTCATATTCAATAGCCTTCCAGTTAATAAGTGACAACGAATTATATAGAAAATGTGGATTAATCTGTGCCCTTAACGCCTTCATCTCAGATTCCTTCTGGCTTATGCGGCCTTCATACACCTGGGTTATAAGGTTCTTCGTCTGTGTTGTCATCTCATTAAAGCCCTGAATCAGATCTCCAATCTCATCCTTATCCTCTGTCTTTATGACTGCATCGAAATCTCCCTGCTCAACCTTAGCCATGCTCGCCTGCAGCTTTCTTATTCTTTTTGTGATAAATCCAGATGTAGCTGTAATAGACGCTGCCAGTCCAAGCAATGCAACCACAACTGCTACTATTATCATGGCAGCTATCGAGCTTGTCGAATTAAACATCATTTTCCTTGGCTCATATATATATGTTGTCCAGCCTGTAACCGGTGATTCCTTTCTTACAAGTGCATAGCCTCCTGCATTGCTGCATATACTTCCATCCCAGCGGACTTCACCCAGCATTTTTTCTAAAGTCAGCTTTTCTGCTTGTTTTTCCATACCGCTATTGTCCGAATAATTCAAAACATATCTGCTATCATCGCCAATATTATTAAACTCCCCAATTACTTCACCTGCTCTGTCAACCACAATTATTCCACATCCGGGTTCAAGTCCCTGTGTATAAGAGGACATAACACTATCATAATCGACATCTATATACATAATACCTGTAATTCCCATATGTTCAAGTGTTGACATTTTTCTTGCAGATATAAGCTTTTTGTTATCCTTATCTACATACCAGTTAATAGCTGTAAAGTCTGATGCCATATCGAAAAAGGGTTCATTCTCAATTTCCTCAATAGGTGCAATCGTAGTATCATGCTTTATTCCGTTATCAACATATACTGTAACCTTATTTATATCATTATGAAAATATCTTAATGAAGACAGCATAGGATCAAAGGTTGTAACAATCTGGCTGTACATTTCATATGTGCTGCTGTAATCATAGGCAAGCACACTTGAAACTGTCTCATTAAAGGTTATATAGTTAGAAAGATTATTATATACCTCAATCTGACCGTCCACAGTAGCAACAGACTGCTCTAATGAACCCTGCATGCTCTTTAAATCCCTGTCCATAAGAATTGAACGCATCTGTCCGAACGCAAATGCAAAAAGGACAAACAATGGAATAAGACCAGTAACTATATAGATACTGGCAAGCTTATTCTGTAATTTTATATTGTTAATTCTCTGTCTTATCCATCTCAAGCAAACTGTACCTCGCACGTTTAATTACTAATTATTATTCTGCATTTTCCCTGAACTTCTGTGGACTTACGCCACAATACTCCCTGAAGCTCTGACAGAAATATGACACATTAGGATATCCCACCTTCTCACTAATACATACTATCTTCATATTAGTCTCCTCAAGCATCTGCCTTGCCTTCTCCATTCGGTACTGCTTAATATACTTGCTAAGATTCTGCCCCGTTTCTTTCTTGAATAGCGAACTAAGATAGCTAGGTGCAAGATAAACCATATCTGCAAGCTGCTGTGCACTTATTTCTTCTCCGAAATGTCCATGAATATAATCCTTAACCATCTCTATCTCTCTATGAGATGAAACAGGATCACTATCAAATGACTTTTCCAGTAAATCAATATTCTTATTAACAATATCCATAATGCATGAAAAGTCCTCAGATGTATACAATCTGTCTATCTCCCGGCTGAATTCATCCTGATTCGCCCCTGGAATATTATCATAAAAATCCTTCAACAGGTTGGAAAATACAAACTTAATATATATATGTGAGAAATTAGTCTGTCCTCTGTACTTCTTACACAATGCCTCAAAATGAATTCTTAAAAAAGTAACATCCTTCATCTTAATATCTTGTTTCATCTGCTTCATAAGTGCATCATCATCAATCTGTACTAACACAGGTGTCTGTTCATTCACATAATCAGAATATATATATCTGTCCATCTGATAAAACTTATTATTCATAAGTGCTTCCAGCTCATCCATAACACCTGAAAGCTTATGATAATCACTAAACACATCAGACACAGCCGCATACATAAACTGTCTGCTATTTTCATATATATAATCATGCAGGCCGCTAAGAAAGCTCTCAATTCTATAATTATTATCTGATTTAGCTGCTTCTTCCTCTGGAGTTTTCAGCAATATAACTGACTGCTGCGGATTAAGGTTAAGATACAGGCTTTCCCATTCCTCTTTAATAATCTGTACAACCTTATCAAAATCAAACTCATACTTTCCGAAAAAATCCGAATTAAATTCAATAAGCACAAGTCTGTTAAAGCCATTGAGAAATTCAGTATTATTAACAATTCCCTTTGCTGTACTTCCGTTGATAAGTGAATACAGGTAAAACTGTCTTAAGCTGTTAGCCTGCTTATTATAATCTTCACTTTTCTTTAATTCCTCATCAAGCTCACTTATAACCTTTAGCATCGTATTCTTGAACTCCTCCGGTGCTACCGGCTTTAGTATATAATCCTCGACACCAAGCTTTACAGCAAGCTTTGCATATTCGAACTCATTATATCCTGAAAATATTATTGTTTTAAGCTTGACACCGCCATCTTTTACATTTCTTATAAGCTCTATTCCATCCATAAAAGGCATCTTGACATCCGTTAAAAGAATGTCAACATGCCCTTCACCCTTATTATTATCAGACATAAGGTAATCATAAGCTTCTTTTCCATTCTCAGCCTCTATAATGCCAAGATTGATGCCCATGCGCTTAAGCAGAAGCTTTATTCCGTTTCTTTCTATCTTTTCATCATCTACAATTAATATATTATACATATTCATCCTGCCTCCCCACCATTATATTATTATAATCTTTTATATTCCAGCAGGCAAATCATTTTATAATAATGATGAGAAAAAATGATGAAAAGTTGCTTTATTATAACTTGAATATATCTCTGTTGTATTCTGCTATCGTCCTGTCTGATGAGAAGAAACCGGCATTGGCAATATTTATAAGCTGTTTCCTGCCCCATGCCATATGGTCTTCATAATCTGCTAACGCCTGTTCCTTAATATTGATATAAGCCTTTAAATCAAGTAATGCCATAAACCAGTCTTTACCTACTATTTCTTTATACAGACGGTTCAGCTCCTCCTTGTCACCAGCAGCAAGCATTGTATCTGATATAATAAAATCAACACATTGTTTAATAACTGGATCCTTCTCATACAACTCTTTTGCACAATAATCATTGTTATTATAATGTGCTATGACCTCATCACTTGAGGCACCAAAGGTATATATGTTATCCTTTCCTACAAGCTCAGCTATTTCGACATTAGCTCCATCCATTGTTCCAAGTGTCACAGCTCCATTCAGCATAAACTTCATATTTCCGGTTCCGCTTGCTTCCTTAGATGCAAGTGATATCTGCTCAGATATATCACAGGCAGGAATGAGCTTTTCTGCAAGTGTCACATTATAATTCTCTACCATTACAACATTAAGATACCTATTAACATCTTCATCCTCCCTGATAACCTTTGAAAGTGTCAGTATAAGATGAATTATATCCTTAGCGATTGTATATGCAGGTGCAGCCTTTGCCCCAAATATAACTGTTACAGGTGTTTTAGGAATATTTCCGTTTTTAATGTCAAAATATTTATATATTATATACAGCGCATTCATCTGCTGTCTTTTATATTCGTGAAGTCTCTTGACCTGTATATCATATATCGAATTATCATTAATAACAATTCCCTGCTTATCATAAAGATATTTTGCAAGTGCAGTCTTATTGTGCTGCTTAATATCTGACAAATGTTCTATTACAGACGGATCCCCGGCATATGACATAAGTGCTTTCAGCTCATTTGCATCATGCTTATACCCATCACCTATTAGCTGTGTTATATAATCTGCAAGCTCATGGTTACAGTGGATAAGCCATCTTCTAAACGTTATACCATTAGTTTTATTATTGAATTTATCAGGATAAAGCTTATAGAAATTATTAAGCTCTGTATTCTTTAAAATCTGTGTATGCAGCTTTGCAACTCCATTGACACTCATGCCATAATGAATGTCAATATGTGCCATATGAACAAGCCCTCTGCTGTCATCATCACGTTCTTCAATAATATATACTGAACTATCATCATAGCGTTCACGCACTCTTTTATCCAGTTCCCTTATTACAGGCATAAGCTGTGGAACACATTTTTCAAGATATCTTACCGGCCACTTTTCAAGTGCCTCTGCAAGAATAGTATGATTGGTATATGCGCAGGAAGCAGATACTATCTTTATAGCCTCATCCATCGATATAGCTGTTCCATCAATATCTCCATTCTCTGTAAGAAGTCTTATAAGCTCTGGAATAATCATAGTTGGATGTGTATCATTAATCTGTATAACAGCAAGCTCTGGAAGATTTCTATAAGACTTTCTTTTTCCATCTGTTAAGGCTGTATTAAGCTGCTCACACTTTGCACGGCACTCATCTAATATAAGCCTTGCTCCATTGCTTACCATGAAATACTGCTGGTAAATTCTTAGCATTCTTCCCTTCTCATCACTATCATCCGGATAAAGAAATAATGTAAGATTTTCCTTTATATCATCTTTATCAAAATCAATTCCTGACTTATTTACAATAGCTTCATTTACTGTAGCAATATCAAATAAATGTAATTTATTAGTTGTCTTTTCACCATAGACATTAATATCATACATTCTTGAAGTAACACTAAAATCTGCAAAATCTATCTTATATGATACATCTGTTGGAATGAGCCAGCTATCCTTTCCTATCCAGTAATCTGGTACTTCCTTCTGTCTGCCATTCTCAAATACCTGCCTGAATAGTCCAAGATGATAGTTAAGTCCAACACCATCACCATTGAGTCCAAGATTGGCTATTGAATCCAGAAAGCATGCTGCAAGTCTTCCCAGACCACCATTTCCAAGTGAAGCCTCACTTTCTAACTCTTCAATCTGTGCAAGCTCCTTTCCTGCTGCCTCAAGCTCAGCCCTTACCTCATCATACACTCCAAGGTTAATTAAATTGTTTGACATCAGCTTTCCTATAAGAAATTCTGCTGATATATAATATAATTTCTTTCCAAGCTTTGACTGTAAATAATTATCCTCTCTCTCCCTCAATGCTTCAAGCCTTGCAACGTACTCCTTAATAACCTCATAGCATTCCTCATTACTACAGGCTTTAAGATTCTTATTCAATAATTCATTACTTATAGAATTCAATTTATCTGACATAATTCCACTCTCCATTCTGATATTGTTATAAATATGTTGTCGTAGTCAAAAACGCTCAACTTTGATACCTACGGACTGCTTTTTAGTTTTGACACTAGTATGATTATATCTCAATATATATATTTTTCTTGATTTATTATATCGTTTTCTTGTACAATACTATCATAATTGAAATAAAGGAGCTTATATTATGCCTGATTCATTATACGAAACTCTTCATGAAACCAAGAGCCACTACAATACTGACTTTTCATATAATACATACCCATGCACTATTCCACAGGACTTTGCAGTGGTTCCTCTGCATTGGCACAACGAAATGGAGCTTATATACATTAAAGAAGGGCAAGGGCTTGTTAACATTGACTTAAACCAGTATTTAGTAGATCAGGGAGATCTTTTGATAGTTTATCCCGGAAGGATTCATTCTATAACTAATTATGATAATTCTGTCCTGAAATATGAAAATATAATATTTAATATTAATATGCTTCTTCCTAAAGAATATGACAGAAACACTTTTGAATATTTCGGACATATCAACAACTCCGATAATGATATGACCTGTATAATCAAACCATCAGAACAACACTATAAGGACATCATAAGCTGTATAGATGAGGCTGACAAAGTATGCGAAACATTTCCAGCAGGATATGAATTAAAAATAAGAGGCTGCCTATACAACTTCTTTTTTGCACTTAACACACATTATTTGTGTGCATCCAGCAATGAAGTATCTGACAGCCTCTCAAACAGCAAAAGAAACAAATTAAAACTAATAATAACTTATATTGAAAATAACTATACCCA
>CAKRKK010000050.1 GCA_934358235.1 uncultured Lachnospira sp. | reverse complement strand
CTGTATCTGAATTCAGAGGCAATATCAACGTTGACCGGCACTCTTACAAGCTTTTCAATAACATACTTACCGACCATGCCTGCATGCATAGCTGTTCCACAGGCTACTATGTATATGTTTTTATAAGACTTTAGCCTTTCTTTATCAAAGCCTTCTGCTGTAAAGTCTGGCATGTCATCCTGTATTCTTGGTGTTATAGTAGTCTTTACTGCTGTTGGCTGCTCGTGTATTTCCTTAAGCATAAAATGTTCAAAACCGCCTTTTTCAGCCGCATCAACATCCCAGTCTGCCACATTTAATTCCTTAAACAGCTCATTTTTATGAACATCATAGAATCTTATGGAATCCTTCTTTACAACAGCTATGTCATTCGTATCAAGCAGGTAATAATTTCTTGTATACTGAATTATCGCTGGTACATCTGAGGCAATAAAGTTTTCATTCTCTCCTGAACCAACTATAAGCGGACTATCCTTTCTTACAGCATATAAGGTATCTGGAAAATCCCTGAACATAATGCCTAACGCATAAGAGCCTTTAATCTCTCCTATAACCTTTGCTATTGTTGCAAGAGGATCACCATCGTAGTAATAATCAAGCAGCTTGGCTACTGTTTCTGTATCTGTTTCACTTATAAAGCTGTATCCTTCGGCTATAAGGAAATCCTTAATCTGCTTATAATTCTCAATAATACCGTTATGTACTATTGAAACTCTTTTATTGCCGTGAGGATGTGAATTAATATCAGATGGTTCACCATGAGTAGCCCATCTTGTATGGCCTATTCCGCAATGTCCATCAGGCTTACCCTCCTTTGCCATCTTTTCAACAAGATTCATAAGTCTGCCCTTGCACTTTTCTACCTTAATAGTTCCATGTTCAAAAACAGCTATTCCTGCAGAATCATATCCTCTATATTCAAGCTTGGAAAGTGCATCAACAAGCACATCAGCACAATCTCTATCTCCTACATATCCTGTAATACCGCACATATTAACCCTCCATATTTATATCAACTAATATTGTTTTTAGCTTCTTCCAAAGCATTATACACGATTATCCATACTTATAGCAATAAGAAAATTATTTATGTCATTCTCACTTCTATTATTTTCACTATGTTTTTCACAGTATTCATAATTATATTATCCATATTCAACGCTTATAATTCTTAGCGGCTGCATTAAACAAGGTAATAAGCTGTGTCTGGTTATTAAGACCCTTTACCGCTGTTGTTCTTCTTGTCACAAAACCTGATAACTTCTGCATATACTCCTCTGACGTTATACTTCCCTCTGCAACATATGTAAGTCCCTTTTCCCAGCTTGCAGTAAGCTCGGGATTAAGCAACTGCCTGATTGAATTATCAACAACATCATATATAATCTCTCCAAGCAGTGTCGGAGTAATTATCTGTGTTTTTGAATTAATAAATATATACTTGTTAACATTCAGCTTCTTTAATATTTCTGCACGGGTAGCACTTGTTCCAATCCCGCTTCCCTTTATCTGTGCACGCAGCTCTTCATCCTCTATTAGCTGTCCTGCATTCTCCATAGCAAGAATGATTGAACCTGAATTATACCTTTTAGGTGGAGATGTTTCTCCTTCTTTAACATTAAACTCTGTAAATGTAAGCGTTGAACCCTTTCTGATGCTCTTTAAACTCTCCAGCAATCCTGCATCTGCCTTATTATTCCCATCATCTGCCTTATTATTATCCTTAGCTGCATTCTCTGACTGTCCACCCGCAGCCTGCGAACTCTTATTTTTAGCAAAGGAATTATTAGTAACCTTAAGATAGCCTTCATTAACAAGCACCTTAAAGCCTGAATACATGTCTTCTGCATTGACAGCAGCAATAATACTCAGCTTCTGATATACAGCCGCCGGATAAAATATGCTAAGAAACCTTCTGACTATTATTTCGTAGGTTCTCTGCGCTGTAACCGATAACGAAGCTAAGTTATTCAGCCCTTGTCCGGTTGGTATTATGGCATAATGGTCCGTTATTGCTTTATCATTACAATACCTTGTCTTTTCTATCCCCATATACATCTTATTATCCAGGACCTCGGCTGCGATGTCCTTTACCTGCACATAATTCCTTAGGCCGCCTATATTCTTATATATTTCCTTACACACAGCCGTAGAGAGCACACGCGCATCTGTTCTTGGATATGTTACCAGCTTCTTCTCATACAATTCCTGTATTATATTTAATGTCTGGTCGGGACTTATTTTAAACAGCTTACTACATTCGTTCTGAATCTCAGCAAGATTATAAAGCAATGGAGGATTCTTGGTTTCCTTCTTTCTTTCTACCGATTTAACTATCCCCTGTGCAGGAAGCGGATTAGATAATATTCCTACCAGCTCCTCTGCCTTTTCTCTTTCTTTAAAGCCATTATCCTTGTAAAGATAAGGAGTTCCATAGTATCTGCTCTGCTCACACACTCTCCATTCCGCATCAAATGTATTATCATTGATAGCTGCATTTCCAACAACTCTGAAAAATGGTGTTTTTACAAAGCTTCTTATCTCACGCTCTCTTCTTACCACCATACCAAGAACACAGGTCATAACTCTTCCAACTGATACTACCGCCCTGTCCTCATGCAGATAATTAGCTATGTTTCTTCCATACTTAAGTGTAAGAACCCTTGAGAAATTAATTCCCATAAGGTAATCCTCCTTAGCGCGAAGGTAAGCTGCAGCACTTAAATTGTCATATTCTGATATATCCTTGGCTTCATTAATCCCCTTTAATATTTCTTCCTCCGTCTGTGAATCTATCCACACTCTTTTTTCATGCTTTCCTGTTACATGTGCTTCCTGCCTTACAAGCCTGTATATATATTCTCCTTCCCGTCCTGAATCGGTACACACATATATTGTATCAACATCCTGCCTGTTAAGAATCCCTTTAACTATATCAAACTGTTTCTTTACCGCTGGTATAACCTCATACTTGAACTGCTGTGGAATAAATGGCAGCGTATCAAATCTCCACTTTTTAAGATTCTCATCATACGCATCAGGATAGCACATAGTAACCAGATGTCCCACACACCACGTTACAATATGCTCATCTGCCTCTAAATATCCGTCCCTTCTCTTAAAATCCACATGCAATGCCTTTGCAAATTCCTGGGCAACGCTAGGTTTCTCCGCTATGTAAACATTTTTTTGACTCATATATTATGTTGAGTTAATTAACTCGTTCCTTTCTAATACCAGTATATCATCAAATTCTGGCTAATAGTATTTATTATAAATTATAATCTTATAAAATGCAAAAGCTTCTATCAAGGCATAAAACAGTGCATAAAAAAAGACATAAAAAAAGAATCGCCACAGACATGCTTATCTGCAGCAATTCTTCTATACCTTCCGGTTTGATAATAACACAAAATCTATTATCTATTATTTAGCTGTAATATAACCCTGAGCCTTAAGAAGTTCTGCACAAAGAACTGCTCCACCGGCTGCTCCTCTTAATGTATTATGAGAAAGTCCTACAAACTTATAATCAAACACGCTGTCCTCTCTTAATCTTCCAAGTGAGATGCCCATACCATTCTCATAGTTAACATCAAGCTTAACCTGTGGACGGTCATCTTCTTCAAGATACTGTATAAACTGCTTTGGAGCTGAAGGAAGATTTAATTCCTGTGGTGCGCCCTTAAAGCTTCTCCACTTTTCTATAATCTGTTCCTTAGTTGGCTTCTTACCAAAGTTAACAAATACAGCAGCTGTATGTCCGTCAAGAACAGGTACTCTTAAGCACTGGCATGTAATAACTGGTTCTGTTGCAGGTACGATTTCGCCATTCTCCACTTTACCAAGAATTCTAAGAGGTTCCTTTTCTGACTTTTCCTCTTCTCCACCAATATATGGAATAATATTTTCTACCATCTCTGGCCACTGTTCAAATGTCTTGCCTGCACCTGATATTGCCTGATAAGTTGTAGCAACAACAAGCTTTGGTTCGAATTCCTTAAGTGCTGCAAGAGCTGGCGCATAACTCTGGATAGAACAGTTAGGTTTAACGGCAACGAAGCCTCTTGTTGTTCCAAGTCTCTTCTTCTGTGCCTCTATAACCTTTGTATGTTCTGGATTAACTTCTGGAAGAATCATAGGTACATCTGGTGTCCAACGGTTAGCACTATTGTTAGATACTACTGGAACCTCTGCCTTAGCATATCTTTCTTCTAAAGCCTTAATTTCATTCTTTGGCATATTAACAGCACAGAATACGAAATCAACCTTTGATACTATTTCATCAAAGTCCTTATCCATATCATATACTGACATCTTCTTAACATACTCTGGCATAGGAGTCTGCATCTTCCAACGTCCCTCAACGGCCTCTTCATAAAGTCTGCCTGCTGAACGTCCACTAGCTGCAACTAACACAACATCAAACCATGGATGGTTTTCAAGTAATGTTATAAATCTCTGTCCAACCATACCTGTACCACCAAGAATACCAACCTTTAACTTCTCGCTCATTATAATCCTCCATTCTTACGCTTATAACATCTTATGTAAAATATACATTTACACTTTACATTTTATTTTTCTTAATTTTTTCTAAAAACAAATACCGCTTTTTGTCTTTCTACGGCGTACATTTGTTTTTTAGCACTTTGAACATACTAGCACACCTAATTGTATATTGCAAGCACTTTTCCAAAATTATCTATAAGCGTATCTATAAGCTGTGTACAAGCAGCCCGACTTCCACAAGCTATGAAGGTAATGATTATGTAAGCTTATTCTTATCATCTTCAGGATAATCCAATATATATCTTTCATATCCATTGATTATTATTGTATTCTTATACACTCTTTCTCTTTTATTCTCCAAAGAATAATTAAGATGAACATGCCCATGTATAAAATACTTTGGCTTATACTTATCAAGTATATCCACAAATGCTTCAAAGCCTTTATGTGGATTATCCTCTCCATCGCCTATTCCTGCTGCTGGCGAATGCGTAAGTAAAATATCTATGCCCCTTTTCAGCTTTATCTTAGGCCACATTCTTGCAATTCTTCTTTTCATCTGGCTCTGCGTATACTGATTCGCACCTGCCTTATACCTTATAGAGCCGCCAAGTCCCATTATCCGTACCCCTTTATATACATATATTCTGTCTTCTATACAGGTACAGCCTTCTGGCTCTTTAAATGCATAACTATCATCATGATTGCCACGTACATATAATATTGGCACCTTGGAAAAAGAAGCTAGAAAAGACAGATATTCCGCGCGAAGATCCCCGCAGGACAGAATCAGATCTATCCCCTCCAGCTTTTCTTTTTCAAAATAATCCCACAGATATTTAGACTCAACATCTGCTAACACAAGTATTTTCATAACCTTCCTCAATAGTGCCTGTGCTTATAGTGCTGCCACGTAGGCTTTACTGCAATAAGCACAGTTCATATCTTTATTCACATTATTCATTAACATCTATAATTCCCTGATTCATAACAAGAAGCTTGGAATTATCACTTAGTTCTTCATATTCTGGTATTCTACCCACAACATTGTCTAAAAGCCAGTCCATTTCTATAATCTCATCAGGATCCAGAGTTTCATTCTCCCTGTTCATAAGCTGTCCCTCCTGATTCCTTAGCTCTCCGGAAAAAGGCAGGAACTCGCCCTTTATAATCGACTGTCTTAGAAGATCCACTATTTTTTTGGTTTCGTTATTTAAACCGCCACCATATATAATATCTACCGCACCTGATGACATTCCCCACCAGTAATTAAGAGCCGATACCTTATCACCCTCTTCTTCCTTTTTCCATGAGCCGCTAAGTATACTCTGAATAAGCTTTTCATAAAACGCTCCCCAATGCCATACCGGCATCGCAAGATGTCTTACTATACCCGAATCATTAATATAAAGACCGAACCGTCTTGACGTTTTATCAGGTGTTATCATATCCTGATCTGATATGCAGTTTATTCCTAATTCGTCAAACCTTGCCTCAACATCGTTATCCTTTATGCCGGTCCATTCAACATACACCCTTGCAGCAGGATTAACTGCCCTTACTCCCATAGCAAAAGCATTAATATTCGCCATCACCCCGTATAACGGACAACTGGCAACATATCCTATTCTGTCACTCTTTGACATAACACCTGCAATTATTCCTGTAAGATACTTCGCCTCGTGCATTCTTGTATAATAGGTTCTTATATACTTATGCGATATATTAAGGGAGCAGTTAAGTATCTTAGCCTTAGGATGTGCTATTGCCTGTTTAAGACTCGCATATATCATGGCTGGCGATGTTACAAATATAAGATCTGTATTCTCATCAATCAGCTTCTGGATTGCATCATAATCATCCTGCTTAGGTCTTACATTCGTTATGCTTACAGTTTCTATCTGCTTTCCAAATGTTTCATCTATATACTGTCTTCCTAATTCATGTGCATAACACCACTCTGATGTCTGTGGTGTCTTTTCGTATATAAAACCGACCTTTAACTTTTTATTATTATCCCCACCTGATATCGGAAGCAGATAACTTAGTATATTCTTCTTAGCCGGTTCAATCTTAGCCGGATCCATCTTAAGTTCAACTCCGCTATTATCTGATAACAGCTCGAATTCAGCCCAGGTCTTTGCCACATTCTTATCCATCTCAGCAGATGTCATATGCTTTACACTATCATAGCCATGTATATGGATAAATCTAAGATAAGCATCACCCGTAGGATAATCAAATCTGTCACCACCTCTTGCTTCATAAGCATTTCTGAAATTAAGATAGCTTGAAACAAGATCCTTCTTATCATCCTCATCCATAAGCTTTCCCGGTTCTATCCCAACCAACTCCATAAGCTTTGTAAAGCTTCCTTCTTTGCTGAAATATATATCATTAAGCTTTGTAGACTTATAAAAATCCATGAATTCATAATATATCTTAACATCTGGATCTTGTGATTTCTTAGGAATCTTACGGATAACCTGCGCATTAACTGTAACTGCATTAAAATACTTTAATACGCTCACTCTCTTATTTCCTTCAAGCACATAGAACTTATTCATGTACTCATACACTTTGATAGGATCTCTTATTCCTTCATTAACCTGACTATCACTAAGCGATGCCCACTTAGCAGAGAATTCACTTCCCCACTCTAGTATAGGCATCCAGTTATCTGCAAATGCGTTGGTTCTGCCTGCTGTGCATGTTCCTACCACAAGTCTTAAGGGAATCTGGTCAACTCCAAGACTCACCTCTGAATCAATATTCTTCTCCTCCATCATATTCTCCAACACTGGAAGATACGGATACTTTCCTTTATTAACACATGCATGATACTCTTTTTTACCAAGCTTTAAGGCACTCATATAATCCTGTACTGACATACCGACCTCCATTCTGCATATCTACTTTAGTTTTCTTTATTAAACTTAACACATTTTACGAAAAAAAAAAAGAAAAAATGCCACCTGATATACTTAATATGTATACCAGGTGACACCTAGTTTATATTATCTAATATTACTATACTTATCTGCTGCTTTACTGTTAATTGGCTTTATAGTGCACTCGCTATAATTCTGGTAAGTGTCATTATATAATTCTTATCAGATTCATTCCATCTGAAGCTTTTATTAAAGGTATCATAGAATACAACTATGTTATCGCCATCGTCATTCTTGAAATAGCTATATATCATGCCACCTATATTACATTCTACTATAGCATCATATAATTCTTTATAAAAAGATTCTATATTCGAAGTGTACACTATTGTAACATAATGTTTCTCTTCAAACTTACTCATAAACTTATCCGTCTTTATAATATCCAGAATATCCGGCAGCTTATTATATTCACCAGAATAGCTTATCAGCTTACCCTTTGTAGCATTATAGACACGCACCCCATCTATCTCAAATGCCTTGCAGACTCTAGGCAGTGCTCTTTCGACTGCCTCAACACCATTCTTTACAATATCTATTGCCATGTCTGCTATCTCCTGTGAAAGATTCTCTCCCTTCATAACCGGTGCCGTTGAAAAGCCTTTTCTTCCCATATCATCTATGAAATCTGCATGCTTGGCAGGATCATATATAATATATCTGTTCTTTCCTTTATTCTTCGCTATATACAGACACTTGTCCGCTTTATTAACAAGCGAATCATAATCACTGCCATAGTCAGGATATAGGCACACTCCAATAGATAATGTAACTATGCTGCCCTGCTCCCCCTGGCTTAGTTCCTCTCTTACCTTCTGTTTAAGGAATGTCAGAATCGAACGTAGCTGGCTTTCAGTTGTTATCCAGTTAGTAAATATAAAGAACTCATCTCCGCCAAAGCGTCCAACTATACCTCTGCCATTCAACGTCCTGTTAATAATAGATGCTACCTTCAGAATAACCTTATCCCCATAAAGATGACCATATGTATCATTGATGCTCTTAAAATCATCTATATCTATCATGGCAACATAATGCTTATCCTTATTAGACGCTATCGCATCTGAAACATATTCCCTGCAGGCTCTTTTATTAAGAAGACCTGTAAAGAAATCCTTTCCCTCCTGAGTAGCATAATATGCTTCCTCTGTCTGTGCTCCTAGTGACTTAATAACACCTATAACAAACTTGCTACGGTTGTACTTATATATTATACGACAATCAATCTTATACACTCCCAGTTTTGACATATCTGTTATAAGTGGACCTGTAAACTCTGCATTAAAACCTTCATTGGCATTGCGCAGCTTACATATAAAATCACGGAAATCCTGCTTATGTCTGGCATTATTGAAAAAGGTCATAATATACTTCTCGAAATCATCTATATGTAGTTTCTTAATCATCGTCGCCTTAAGGCTTCTATATATGTATATAGCCACCATTCCATTCGATGTGTCATAATCAAACAGATAATCGTTATACATAGAAAGGAACTTTCTATACTTATCCGCATCATCGTGAAGTCTGCAATACTTCTTTTCCATGTTAAAAATGTTATATATCTGTGCTTCTATAACACTATTATCCTCTATTATATGTCCAGTATTAGATAACAATATATGTACTAACGAATAAGCATCATCCTTACCTCTGATATAAGCTATAATCCTCTGCGTTTCTCCCTCCTTCAGACTATTGCATACATCCATAAATTCTTTCTTATAGTCGGGATGAATAATATCTGTTATAAATACATTCACAAACTTTCCAACATAATTATAAAAATAATCGTCTGCAACCATAATCAGATAATTATGTGTAAATGTTGCAGAACAATATACCATATTCGACTTATTATTATATATATTATCTGATACTAACATAATGCCCCCACATTTGCTTTGTTGTTTTTGCACTTCTTTATTAGCAATAATATCACATTTTTTATCAAATGTAAACAAAGCTTGTATCTTTCATAGTACTTTTTGTCTATGTTTTGCATAAAATACATTTTTCTTACAGGCTTGCATTATCAATTATAAAAGTTGTACTATTGTATACACTATCTGATTGTACATTTGTCAAATCTGTATTCTGAAATAATCTAAAAACACTCAGATGGGATTATAAACATTTACAAACACTAATAAATACATTACTGAAAGGATATAATACTATGAATACACTACCTAAGGATCCTGTTATGCTGCTTAGCTTTATCAACATGCAGTTAAGAGATAACTACAACACTCTGGATGACCTATGCAAGTCACTTATGATCAACAAAAATATTATTGTTGAAAAACTAGGAACAATAAACTATGTGTATGATGAGAGTAATAATCAATTCAAGTAATAATTATTATAACTTCAAACAGCTACAAACAGACACTATAAGGCTTGTCAGGTATTATAAACATAATGCCCAACAAGCCTTATAACTGTTTTTACTAAAAAATAGCAAATAATATTTAATATACTTTACCAGAATAACAATATTATCTGGCTGTTCCCGCCTGCAACTGTCCATCAACACAATCTATCACTATATCATCACCTGTTGATACATTACCGGCAAGTATCAGCTTTGCTGCAAGTGTTTCAACCGACTTTTGTACATACCTCTTAAGTGGTCTTGCACCATACATTGGATCAAAGCCATGTTCAACTATGAAATTCTTTGCAGCATCAGTCAGCACAACCTTTAATTCCTTATCCTCAAGTCTTCTGTTAACGTCATTAATAAGCAGATTAATAATACTTCCTATATTATCCTTATTAAGTGGCTTAAACATTATAATCTCATCCAGACGGTTAAGAAACTCTGGTCTGAAGCTATTCCTTAAATCACCCATTACAAGTTCTTCAACGCCCTCTTTAATATTACCATTATCATCGATTCCATCAAGAAGATATGTTGAACCTATATTACTTGTAAGAATAATTATTGTATTCTTAAAGTCTACTGTACGTCCCTGTGAATCCGTTATACGTCCATCATCAAGCACCTGAAGTAATACATTAAATACATCAGGATGAGCCTTTTCAACCTCATCGAAAAGCACTACTGAATATGGCTTACGTCTTACTGCTTCCGTAAGCTGTCCACCCTCATCATATCCTACATATCCTGGAGGTGCTCCTATAAGTCTGGATACTGAATATTTCTCCATATACTCGGACATATCAAGCCTTATAATATTATTCTCATCATCAAACAGACTCTCTGCAAGTGCCTTGGCAAGCTCTGTCTTACCTACACCTGTTGGACCTAAGAACAGGAACGAACCAATAGGCTTTGTAGGATCCTTTATACCTGCCTTAGACCTTATAATAGCTTCTGTAACCTTAGTAACAGCTTCATTCTGTCCAACAACTCTCTTATGAAGCGTCTCATCAAGATTAAGTGTCTTCTGTCTTTCTGACTCGCTTAACTTAGCTACTGGAATACCAGTCCATCTTGATATAATCTTGGCAATTTCTTCTTCCGTTACATTCTCATGTACTAAAGACTCACCATTACCAGATTCCTTTGCCTTAGCCTCAGCTTCTTCTATCTGTTTTTGTATAGCTGGCAGCTTGCCATACTGAAACTCAGCCGCCTTTTCAAGGTTATACTCTCTTTTAGCCTGTGCTATCTGATTATTAACATTTTCAAGTTCTTCCTTTAACTTGCTTATATTATCAACCTTTGTTTTATCAGCATCCCACTTAGACTTCTGAATACCGAATTCTTCTCTTAAATCTGATAATTCTTTTCTAAGCGCTTCAAGACGTTCTTTACTAAGATTGTCTGTCTCCTTTTTAAGTGCTGCCTCTTCTATCTCTAACTGCATAATCTTACGTTGCATCTCATCAAGCTCTGCCGGCATTGAATCAAGCTCTGTCTTAATCATTGCGCAGGCTTCATCAACAAGGTCAATAGCTTTATCTGGAAGAAATCTATCTGTTATATATCTATCTGATAGAACCGCCGCACTTACCAGAGCACCATCTGTAATCTTAACTCCGTGGAACACCTCGTATCTGTCTTTAAGACCTCTTAATATGGATATTGTGTCCTCAACCGTTGGTTCATCCACCATTACAGGCTGGAAACGACGTTCAAGCGCTGGATCCTTTTCAATATATTGTCTGTGCTCATCAAGTGTTGTTGCACCTATACAATGCAGCTCACCTCTTGCCAGCATAGGCTTAAGCATATTACCAGCATCCATAGCACCCTCTGTCTTACCTGCACCTACAATAGTATGGATTTCATCTATGAAAAGAATTATCTGACCTTCTGATTTCTTAACCTCATCAAGAACAGCCTTAAGTCTTTCCTCAAACTCACCTCTGTACTTAGCACCCGCAACAAGTGCACCCATATCAAGTGCAAATAACTTCTTATCCTTTAAGCTTTCTGGAACATCACCCTTAACTATACGCTGTGCAAGTCCTTCTACAACTGCTGTTTTACCAACACCAGGCTCACCAATAAGAACTGGATTGTTCTTTGTTTTACGTGAAAGAATTCTTATAACATTTCTTATTTCCTGGTCCCTGCCTATAACCGGATCCATCTTACCATCAGCAGCCCTTTGTACAAGATCTGTGGCATACTTGCTAAGTGTATCATAAGTAGCCTCTGGATTATCTGTATTAACTGTCTGATTGCCCCTTACTGTTGCAAGCACCGAAAGAAAGCTTTCCCTGTTTATTCCATAAGTCTTAAAAAGCTGTTTAATTCCTTTATTAGGAGCCGCTATGAGAGCCAGCATAAGATGTTCTACTGATACATATGCATCTCCCATTCGTTTTGCTTCATCCTCAGCATTAATAAGAACCTTATTAAGATCATTGCTTATATACAGCTTAACATCACCAGAGACTTTATTCTTCTGACTTAGTAGCTGTTCGATATTGTTTAAAAATGTATCCTTATCTATATTCATCTTCTCTATAAGACTTGCGATAAGGCTGTCATCAATAGTCATCAGGCTGTACAGGAAATGTTCCTGATCAATCTCCTGATTACCATAATCATAAGCTATCTTTTCACAATTGTTAATCGCTTCGACTGACTTCTGTGTAAACTTCTGAATGTTCATACAACTCACCTCTTTCATTACCCCGTGAATTAACTAGTTCATAGAAAATAAATAACAATTTCTTTACTTTCTGATAATTGTTATAACATTCATTATTAGCCAAGTCAAGAGGTGAGTGCTAATATAATTATTAAGAAATTATAAACCCAGAGTTTATGCGGGGTTACGGGGTGTGTTTGAGTTTAAAAAATGGAATTTTAGTGGTTTTGTAAAATGTACCCTATAGATTGGACAGATTGAGTTTTTAAAGTCCTTACCATTAGACAGTAAGTTTTAATGAAAACCCTTAAATCTATACAATGAGTTTACAGGGAACCCTTAACTTCGG
>CAKRKK010000049.1 GCA_934358235.1 uncultured Lachnospira sp. | reverse complement strand
AAATATAATTAATACCAACTCTTGTAAATTGTAAAACTTAGTATGTTTTTGTTCAATCGTCATTTATCCCCCTTTTTAGGATGCATGTACACTTAAGTACTATTATTATAGTACTTAAGTTATAAATTGTACATATTATTTTAATATGTTCGTCATCTTTCATATTGTAGCATTATTTTTATAAAAATTTAAGTATTTTTTGTCATTTTTTACAATTTATATTATATTTTTCACTTGCATAAAACAAGCACACCACTTTAATAAAAAAAGACATTTATTAATGCAGCTTTCTTCTCTAGAAAGCTTTCACTAATAAATGTCTTATCAATTAAATACTCAGCTTAATCAATCATTTCTTCTTGTAATTAACACTAATCTTAATAACTGAAGTATAGATGTAACAAGTGCTGCTACATATGTGAGTGCTGCCGCTGTAAGCACCTTTCTGGCACCTGATAATGCGTGGCCTGATAACATATTCCTATCTCTTAATGTCCTTAGTGCTCTTGCAGATGCATCAAACTCAACTGGAAGTGTAAGTAGCTGGAATATAACCACTAACGAGAATAAAAGCACACCTATCTGCATAAGTCCAGTAGCACCGAATATAAGTCCTAATACTATTATTGGCCATGAAAGAGATGAGCCTATATTAGCGAGTGGAATAACTGCTGACCTTATCTTTATAGGAAAATAATCTTCATTGTACTGCATGGCGTGTCCACATTCATGTGCCGCAACACCAACAGCAGCTATTGTACGTGAATCGTAAACACTATCTGATAATCTTAGTACACCTTCCTTTGGTGAATAATGATCTGTCAGATTGCCTCTTACTCTTTCTATCCTTACATCTGTTATTCCTGCAGCCCTTAATATTTCCTGTGCCGCTTCAGCACCAGTAATATCCGTTCTGTTATTGCCCCCTCTGCTATATCTTGCAAATGTTGACTTTACATTCATTGAAGCAATAATACTTATAATTGCACCAATGACTACTAATATGTAAGTTGCATCATAAAGGTAATACATCATATATCTTCCTCCCACATTTATTTCAAATATTTATATAAATACAATACTTGTACGGCTTATGCACATTATACCATAATCTTTTTTCCTGTAAATAAATATGCTGTAATTTCACAATATATTCAGCTTATTCATATTCTATTTATAATTCTTCAACATTATAATTCTTCTATATTATAGTTCTTCTATTTTTAATTCTTATTCATATTCTATTTGTAATTCTGTATACAATTCTAATCATAACTGCATTTCGCACGCATTGTATATTTAAAACATATAATAGGATGTAACCGGGTCAAAAGTCTAAACCCACATAAGCTCGCCCATAGGTAGGTATGAGACCTTGGAACCTGCCTGAAACACCTTATATTAACTATGGAGGCCGCCTATGAAAATGCTAGACCTTAAAAGCAAACAGGTTATCAATGAGGATGACTGCCGTATTCTTGGCTGTGTTATTGATATTGACTTTGAGCCTTCTAATGGCTGTATTAATTCTATTATCATTCCCGGTCCCGGAAAGCTCTGTGGCTTCTTTGGCAGAGAATTCGTATATGTCATCCCCTTCCGTTGCATCAAGTCTATTGGCAAAGATATAATACTTGTTAATGTCTGCCTTGATAAACATAAAGAAAAATGCTAATATATAAATATATATCGTGTTGCTTAAGTGTAATAATAGTATTGGCATTTTTCTTACATACCAGGCTGATATTATGTCTAAGCATTACATATTAAGTTCTTGAGATTAATGATTGGAGGTTACTATGAAAGATAATTACGTTGCTTATGTGGGAAGCTATACTCACGAAAGCAGTAAAGGTATACATATATACGATTGTGACGTTAAGAAGGGACGTATATGTGAACGTGAAGAAGTTGCTATTGACAATCCTTCCTACATAACATTTTCTTATGATAAGAGATTTCTTTATGCAATATGTGATCAGGGGGTATCAGCATATTCCATTGCAGAAGATGGAAGTCTAAAGCTTATGAATGTAGTATCTATCAACGGTATGCGTGGCTGCCATATATCTGTTACCAAGGCTAATAATTTCCTTGTTGTTTCCGGCTATCACGATGGCAAGATTACGGTTATGCATATCAACGAGGATGGTTCAATAGGTGACATAGCTGACGAGGTATTTCATAAGGGTATGGGAAGCGTTGCTGAAAGAAACTTCCGTCCTCATGTCAGCAGCACCTGCTTTACTCCTGATGAAGAGCTGTTATGTGCCTGTGATCTTGGCATAGACCAGATTAAGCTTTATGAATTCAATCATAGAACTGGAAAGCTCAAGTTATTCGATATAATCCGTTCGCAGCAGGAATCTGCACCTAAGAAGATGATATTCTCGGCAGATGGACGCTTTGCATATGTAGTATGTGAATTAAAGAATTACATCAACGTATATTCCTATGATAAATCCTCTGATAAGGCTCATTTTGAAATGATTCAGAATATATTTACTGTACGAAGGGATCACAAGTCTAACAGTGCTGCCTCAGATATTATACTTGCTAACGATGGTAATAATCTGATATGCTCTAATGCAGGTGACAATACAGTAACCATATATTCGGTTGATAAAGAAACCGGAAAGATTGTTACTCTTAATTCGCTTCCTGTAAGCGGTGATTATCCTAAGTACATATGTCTTTTCCCTGATGATAACCACCTTATGTCTATGAATAATGAAGGTAATTCTATAACAATATTTACTATTGATTATAAAAGAGGTCTTATCGTTATGAATGGCAAGGAGCTTAAGCTGTCACGCCCTAACAACATGATTATAAAGAAGCTCTGATAAGAGCCTGTAAGGCTTCTGCCTTATATTTTACAACTTATAGAACCTAAAAAAGCTACACCCGGAATCGTTTCACTCCGGATGTAGCTTTTTTATCTTTATTATTCCTGAACTCCACTATACTTTTCAGCCTGATGCTTAATAAGCTCTGCATCGTCAAAGTAGTTTATTCTCATAGCTGCCTTAACCTCGTTAAGTGTCTCCTCTGCGACTGCGTACGCCTTCTTAGTACCCTCCTGTAAGATGTGATATACCTCTGGAATATCCTTCTCATACTCGTGGCGTCTTTTTCTTATAGGCTCTAATTCTTTATTAAGAACATCATTAAGGAAATTCTTAACCTTAACATCCCCAAGACCGCCTCTCTTGTAATGCTCTTTAAGCTCCTCAAGATTCTTATAGTCAGGAAGGAATAATGCAAAATCCTCATCACAACAGAAAGCATCAAGATATGTAAATACTGTATTACCTTCTATCTTACCCGGATCACTAACCTTGATATGGTCAGGATCTGTATACATGCCTCTTACCTTGTTCTTTACTTCCTCTGCACTATCTGACAGATAAATGCAGTTTCCAAGTGACTTGCTCATCTTTGCCTTTCCATCTGTGCCAGGAAGTCTTAAACATACCTGATTCTCTGGAAGAAGTATCTTAGGCTCAACAAGTGTTTCACCATACACCTCATTGAACTTTCTTACAATCTCTCTTGTCTGCTCTATCATTGGCTCCTGATCTTCACCTGCTGGTACTGTTGTAGCCTTAAATGCTGTTATATCTGCCGCCTGGCTTATAGGATAACAGAAGAAGCCTACTGGTATACTGGCTTCAAAGTTACGCATTTTTATTTCTGACTTAACTGTTGGATTCCTCTGAAGTCTTGATACTGTAACAAGATTCATATAATAGAATGTAAGCTCAGTAAGCTGTGGAATCTGTGACTGTATGAATATATCAGTCTTTGTTGGGTCTATTCCTACTGAAAGATAATCAAGAGCTACCTCTATAATATTCTGACGTACCTTTTCAGGATTATCAGCATTATCTGTAAGTGCCTGTGCATCCGCAATCATTATAAATATCTTCTCGAATTCACCTGAATTCTGAAGCTCTACTCTTCTTTTAAGAGAACCAACATAATGGCCAAGATGAAGCTTACCTGTTGGTCTGTCTCCTGTTAATATTATTTTTGACATAATAACTACTCCTCCATTCTTATGTTAAACCACAATACATATCTCATTATATCTTATTATATTTTATATTATGTAGGAACTGCTGATGGCTTTATATCATAATACATTTCCCTGCAGCAATACTGTGGCAATTATTTATTAATTATTTCAGGTACCTTCTTCTATACGCAACAACAAAGTAATAACAGTACCAATAATGTTTACAATTTTATCACATTTTTTTGAAAATAACAATTGAGAATTATGTTAAATAATAGTAATATATATGTTAATGTTATTAACCACTTTAACAATTGATTAATCACTTTCTATAACAAAGCTATGCCTACGCAACGCAGGCTTATGTTAAAGATATACTAATCAATATATTATCTGGTTAGAATAACTCATCAACAATAATATACATGGAGGAACAATTGATGAAACATTTACTTAGTCCATTGGATTTAAGTATCAGTGAATTAACTGATATTCTTGACCTTGCAAGAGATATCTCTAAGGATCCTAAGAAATACAGTCACGTATGTGATGGAAAGAAGTTAGCAACCTTATTCTATGAACCTAGTACTAGAACCCGTCTTAGTTTTGAGTCTGCAATGCTCAATCTTGGGGGTTCTGTATTAGGTTTTTCTTCTGCTAACTCAAGTTCTGCCTCCAAGGGCGAAAGTGTATCCGATACAATAAGAGTTATCTCATGCTATGCAGATATCTGTGCTATGAGACACCCTAAGGAGGGTGCACCTATGGTTGCAGCAAGCAAATCATCAATACCTGTAATCAATGCAGGAGACGGCGGCCACCAGCACCCAACACAGACACTTACTGATCTTATGACAATAAGGGAATTAAGAGGTTCTCTTGATAACTTCACTATCGGTCTTTGTGGCGACCTCAAGTTCGGAAGAACTGTTCATTCGCTTATCAACTCTCTTGTAAGATACAATAATGTAAGATTCGTTCTCATATCTCCTAAAGAGCTTCGTATTCCTGATTATATCAGAGATGATGTTCTTATAGCTAACAATGCAGAGTTCGTAGAGGTTGAAAGTCTTGAGGAGGCTATACCTCAGCTTGATATCCTCTATATGACGCGAGTACAAAGAGAACGCTTCTTCTCTGAGGATGAATATCTTCGTATGAAGGACTTCTATGTATTAGATGCTGCAAAGATGGCTCTTGCAAAGGAAGATATGTATGTACTTCACCCTCTTCCTCGTGTTAACGAAATATCCGTTGAAATCGATGATGACAAACGTGCTGCCTACTTTAAACAGGTTCAGTATGGTGTATACGTACGTATGGCTCTCATTATGACTCTGCTCGGTCTTAATTAATACTTACCTGAGCTTATAAGTTATAATGTGAATAATATGGTGGACATACTATTATACATTGTCCACCTGACAGGCTGTGTGTCCTTGCGCACCAGACACACAGCACACAATAATGCTGTGCGCAGAAATGGAGATTACTATGTTAAATGTAGGACAGCTAAGCGAAGGCTTTGTATTAGATCATATTGAAGCAGGAAAAGCTATGGATATTTATAACAACCTTGGTCTTGGAAAGCTTGATTGCCAGGTTGCTATTATCAAGAATGCAAGAAGCAGCAAGATGGGAAGAAAAGATATTATAAAGATTGAAGGTGGTCTTGATCTTGTAGACCTTGATGTAATCGGATTCATCGACCACAATATTACCGTAAACATTATTAAAAACGGAGAAATCGTTGATAAGAAATCCCTTTCTTTACCACGCGAAATAACTAACGTTATCAAGTGCAAGAATCCACGCTGCATAACCTCTATTGAACAGGAGCTTGACCAGATATTCGTGCTTTCTGATCCAGAAAAGCAGGTTTACAGATGCAAGTACTGTGAAGAGAAATATACAGGAAAGTAAAGTAATAAACAACAGCTATATATAAACACCGCTAAAAAAGAGCTATACACCAGATTACTGATGTATAGCTCTTTTTTATATTATTATTTATATGATGTCGGGGTCAAAAGCCCCCGACTTTGATACCTACGAATTGTTCCGTGCTACGCACTCCCACAATTCTCCCCAATATTCGCATATCGTGGGATTATCATCCCACTTTTATGCTCATATCGGGGCGGGTCCCAAGGTCTTTCACCCACCTATGAGCAAGCTCATGTGGGTTTAGACCTTTTGACCCTGGTATCATCTATATTCCTGTAATGTTGGTGTCTTAACAATCTCAAGAGGCTCACTTATACCTGGTGCTGTTGTAACCTTATATGTAACAACTACTGTTTCTCCAGGTTCTATTCTGAAATCTGTATTATATGCTAATTCAAGTTCTTCATATTCTGTCATTCTCATTCTCATATAATTACTTGTTTCAACATCACTTATAGTTCCACCTGATGGTGCGAACAAATGAAGATATCCATCAATACAGCCCTCATAAAGACCTATAATATATTCGCTGACACCACGCATATCGCTATTGCTTATAGTATTAGTTATTTCAACAGTAATATCATAGGTTCTGCTGTCATCATCATTAACAACCACATCATCTATATTGGCATCCATATCTACAAACCAGCCAAGCTTACTTCCGTTAGAACCACTAAAGAATACTCCTGCCTCAGGCTGTGCCGGATCAAAGTTAAGTGCTCCTGAGCAGCCAGCATTTCTTACATATTCCTGTGCTGTATCATCAGCCATCCACATCATGATAGTTCTGTCTTTACCACCATCTGTAAATATCTTAGAGTACTGCGCTATTCTGTTCGTATCGAAGTCAGATACAAGCTTTGCCATAACAAGCTTAGCTGTTTCTGCAAACAGAGAATCTACATAATCATTAGAATCTGCACCCTTTTTAAAATACTTATAGTAAAGATCCTTCTGTAACACCTGTGTTGCGTTATCACCATTAAGTACTGTTCCATCTGATATTGTTACTTCACCTGTATATTCAAGAAGCTTCTGTATAACTGCAGGTGTAAGTGATACCACTCCATCTACTGTTTCATGATTCCTGTCTTCATAGCTGTATGCCCATATCTGTGCAACTCTTTCAAAGTCAGGTATATAGCAGGCATCTCTAGCAAGTCTGATCCAGTCACTATAAAGTGATATTTCCTGTGATGTAATCTCTGCCCTGCTTGAGGCTCTTTCCAAAAGCACATCATATACGCTTCTAAAGTCTCCTATTGTAAGAACTCCATCCTCTATTCTTATGGTTCCGACAGAACCCGGGAAGCCACCAGAAGCTCTTATCTCTGCTGAATTCTGGGCAGCAAGAAGATAAATCTTATCCTCGCCATGTCCTAGAAACTCTCTGCAAAGAGGAAGATACTCTCCATTCTCCCTATATTCAGCTGTGAGCTTTGTTAACATCTGTGTATACTCACTAATCATCTCTGTCTTTCCAAAAGGAAGCTCTACGGTCTGCATCTTTGCAGCCATACCATCTATCTTAGGTGCTATATCCTCTAACAGGTCAAGATATGCATTAATTGTCGTTACGCTGAAGCCATCTCCCATCTTAAGTCCTGAAAGCGGATATTCCTTCATAACCTCAAGTGCAGGCTTTAACATCTCATCTGATGCATCACCAGCTACATACACAAGTGTATTAACTGATTTAACATATTTTCCAACTCCCGGAAGCTTTGCTGTTGTTTTCCATATAGGACTTGATAATGTTTTATTTATACTCGCAAGCGACTTATCAACATTAGCTGTTGCAGCTTCTGCACCTTCAATATCCTTTTCCTTAACACAGCTAATTACTGTTTTAAGTCCTGCCTTTAACCCATCTGCCTCTGCAAGCATGCCCTTGGCATCCTTAGCAAGTCTTAAGCCAAGCAGTCCGATAATAATAAGTGGTATAAGTACTATTGCAATATTTCTGACTATCTTTATAGTTCTTTCTCTTTTTTTCTTATTTACTGCGGAATGCATATTAATCTCCATTTCTGCTATTAATCTGTTTTAATTATGAGCAGCACTATAAGCCGGGTTATGTTCAGCCAGTTATCTGGCCGATGACGATCATCTATCTAGTCTTACTGTTACCAGTAAGCTCAAGCGACCTACCTAAAAGCACGACGGGCAGCCGTATAGCTTTTTGTTTGGTCTTGCTTCGGATGGGGTTTACATAGCCAGTACTGTTACCAGTACTGCGGTAGTCTCTTACACTGCCTTTCCACCCTTACCAATAGACTTAACGCTAAAGTGTTAAGCCTATAACAATAGCAGCGGGCTGCTATTGTTAAACTTCGGAATATACCAATGTAAAAACATTAGTAAAAACCTCCTGCCTGGCGGTATATTTCTGTTGCACTAGCCTTGGAGTCACCTCCACCGGACGTTATCCGGCATCCTGCCCTGCGAAGCCCGGACTTTCCTCACCTATGGTTCTTACACCACAGCCGCGATCATCTGTGCTACTCATACAAACTTATTTAATATACGTTTTCACATATATTCCGTCATTTCAATAAATTTCAATAACTTTGACATACTACCACATTAGAAATTGTATGTCAAAGCTATCTTATCACTTTATAAACATAGCGTCCCCAAAGCTGAAGAATCTGTACTTTTCTTTTACAGCAGTCTCGTAAGCCTGAAGAACGTGCTCTCTTCCTGCAAGAGCCGATACAAGCATAACTAATGTAGACTCTGGTAAATGAAAGTTCGTTATAAGGCAGTCTATAACCTTAAACTTATATCCCGGATATATAAATATATCTGTCCATCCACTCTTTACTGGTATATGTCCATCCTCCTGTGCTACCGATTCAAGCGTTCTTGTGCTTGTTGTTCCAACTGCTATAACTCTTCCACCATGTTTTTTGGTTTCATTAATAATATCAGCAGCTTCCTTATCCACCTGATAGAATTCTGAATGCATATGATGCTCCTGGATATTCTCAACCTTTACCGGTCTGAAAGTTCCAAGACCTACGTGCAGAGTTACCCTCGCAATCCTTACACCCATATCCTGTATCTTATCAAGCAGCTCCTTTGTAAAGTGCAGTCCGGCAGTAGGTGCTGCCGCAGAGCCTTCATGTCTTGCATATACTGTCTGATATCTGTTCTTATCCTCAAGCTTATGCGTAATATATGGTGGAAGCGGCATCTGACCAAGTTCATCAAGAATCTCTTCAAATATTCCATCATAGGTAAACTTTATAAGTCTGTTTCCCTCTTCTACTATATCTATTATTTCGCCTTTAAGCCTGCCACCGCCAAATACTATTCTCGCACCAACCTTGCACTTTTTACCTGGTTTTACGAGTACCTCCCAAGTATCCTGCCTGTCTTCTAATCTTTTAAGCAACAGCACCTCTATTGCTGCACCTGTTCCTTCCTTCTCACCTATAAGACGCGCAGGTATTACCTTTGTATCATTGATTACAAGACAATCTCCCGGTTTAAGATACTCTGTTATATCCCTGAATATCTTATGTTCAACTGCACCTGTAGCTCTATCAAGTACCATAAGTCTTGAACTTGAACGATCTGAAAGAGGATCCTGTGCTATCAGTTCCTCTGGCAGATCATAATAAAAATCATGTAAATCCATAATATTCCCATTTCTGCGCTGATTATTTGCGCTCATTACATACGAAGCTTCCTTCAAAGCCATATAGTAAGCTGTATACAAAGCCACATAAAAGCCACATACTTAACTACATACGAAGCTCTATACCAGCATCACTTAAATCCTTATATATTTTTTCCATGACTGGTGTTATATCTTTATCCTCAAGTGTTCTGTCCTTTGCCCTGAAAGAAATAGAATAAGCTACTGACTTATAGCCTTCTTTAATCTGTGCACCTTCATATATATCAAAGAGCTTATAGCTTTCTAATATTTTACCTGCACGTTTTTCGATAATCTTTTCAATATTACCTACAAGTACTGACTTAGGCATTACCATGCTTATATCTCTTGTTACAGCAGGGAACTTAGCGATACCTGTAAACTTAGTATCAAAGCTTGCCATACCTGTTACTGTTGCAAGATCAATAACTACAAGATAAGTTCTTTCGCCTAATGCATAATTATCAGCCACATCAGGATGAAGCTCACCAATATAACCTATCTTAGTGTCATCATATATAATATCTGCCTGACGTCCTGGATGAAGGAAGGTTATTCCTGCCTCTGGATTATATTCCGGCTTCTTCTTCATACCTATTCTTTCAAGGAATTCCTCAACAACACCCTTCATCATAAAGAAATCTACTTCACCAAAGGCACCAAGAGTAAGCATAACTCTCTCATCAGGGAGCTCATTCTTATCCTCCTTTGCAATATACACCTTTGCAAGTTCATATAACTTAACATTCTTGTTACGTCTGTTATAATTCGTAGATAGTGATGTAAGCATACCATTTACAGGAAGTGTTCTCATAATAGAGAAATCTTCTCCTAATGGATTAGATATTACAACTGTCTTTCTATACTCAGAATCTGCAGGCAGCTTAAGCTTATCAAACACCTTAGGACTCTCGAAGGAATATGTCATAGCCTGTGAGAAGCCAGTAAACTGTGCTACTTCACCAGCCACATCCTCTATGCTTCTTTCAAATGTAATCTTACCCATGGTTGTAGAACCCTTAGGAAGTGTTGTTGGTATATTATCATAACCAAAGAATCTTGCTACCTCCTCAGCTATATCTGCATCCCTGTTAAGATCCTGTCTGAAGGTAGGTATAATAAGCTCGTTAGAAGCTTCATCATATTCAACTTCAAGTCTTTTAAAGTATGTAAGCATGTCCTCTTTAGAAACATCTGTTCCAAGAAGTGCATTATACTTATCTGGTTCAAAGGTTATTCTCTTCTTTGTTACAGGAGCTGGATAAACATCTACGATTCCACCAACTACCTCACCGGCACCAAGCTGTTCTATTAAATCACAGGCTCTGTTCATAGCCTCATAAGCAAGCTCTGGATCAAGTCCCTTCTCGAACTTTCCTGCAGCATCTGTTCTTAAACCTATTTTCTTAGCTGACTTTCTAATGTTAGTGCCATCAAATGTAGCAGCTTCAAAAAGCATTGTCTTAACATCATCTGTTATCATGGAATTCTCTCCACCCATAATACCAGCTAAGCCTACTGCTTTATCTCCATCACAGATAAGAAGTGCCTCTGAATCAAGTATTCTTTCCTGTCCATCAAGAGTTACAAACTTCTCTCCTTCTGCTGCCTTTCTAACTACTATCTTCTTACCAGCAATAGTGTCATAATCATAGGCATGCATAGGCTGTCCATATTCAGTCATGACATAGTTAGTTATATCTACTATGTTATTGATAGGTCTGATACCTGCCGTCATAAGTCTGTGCTGCATCCACTTAGGTGATGGTGCAAGCTTTATATTCTTAACAACTCTTGCTGTGTATCTTTTACACAAATCTTCTGCCAGAACATCAACCTTGATATAATCATTAACATCCTCAGCATTACCAACCTCATGTACCTCTGGAGCCTTAAAAGGCTTTCTGAATGTAGCTGCTGCCTCTCTTGCTATACCAAGCACGCTATAACAGTCTACTCGGTTGTTAGTAATTTCATATTCAAATACTGTATCATCAAGTCCAAGATACTCCACAGCACTTGAACCAACAACAGCATCATCGCCAAATATATATATACCATCCTCAGCGGCATCTGGATAGAATTCTCTTGAAGAGCCAAGCTCCTCAATAGAGCACATCATGCCATAAGATTCTACTCCTCTTAGCTTTCCCTTCTTTATCTTTATTCCATCTTCTGGAAGAGGACTTCCATCATGTCCACCAGCAACACGTCCACCATCAAGAACTACCGGCACCTTCTGTCCGCTTGTTCCTGGTTCTATATTAGGTGCTCCTGTTACAATCTGAACTGTTTCATCCCCAACATTAACCTGGCATACCACGAGCTTATCTGCATCAGGGTGTCTTTCAACAGAAACAATCTGACCAACCACAATCTTTTCAAGATTCTTATCAAGTCTGTTGAAGCATTCAACCTTAGTTCCTGAAAGAGTCATCGCATCCCTGAATTCCTGATCTGTACACTCTAAGCCAGGAACCAGGTCCTTTATCCATTTAATAGATGTATCCATACTAATCTCCATTTCTGCCCGATTATAGCTTTTATAACTATTACTTTACATTATATTGTTTTACGTTATATTGTTTTACATTATATTGCTATATCATATACGGCTAATCTTGTACCGTCTTATTCTAATCACTATATCTATCAGGCACATTTTTCTATACTTTTATGTTTATTTATATGTCATTCTAGAACTGCTTTAAGAATCTTGTATCATTTTCATATAATAATCTCATATCATCGATTTCATACTTAAGCAGTGCAACTCTCTCAAGACCAACACCGAATGCAAAGCCTGTATACTTGTCAGTATCAATACCACACATTTCAAATACATGTGGATGCACCATACCACATCCAAGAATCTCAATCCAGCCTTCACCCTTACAGAAACGGCAGCCCTTACCACCGCACTTAAAGCAGCTTACATCCATCTCTGCACTTGGCTCTGTGAATGGGAAATGATGTGGTCTGAACTTAACCTTTGTATCTGGTCCAAAAAGTTCCCTTGCAAACTCTGCAAGAGTTCCCTTAAGATCTGCAAATGTTATATTCTCATCAATAACAAGACCTTCTACCTGATGGAAACAAGGAGAATGTGTTGCATCAACCTCATCTGCTCTGTATACACGTCCTGGTGATATCATTCTGATAGGAAGTTTTCCCTTTTCCATGACTCTTGCCTGAACAGGTGATGTCTGTGTTCTAAGTACTATCTTATCATTAATGTAGAATGTATCCTGT
>CAKRKK010000048.1 GCA_934358235.1 uncultured Lachnospira sp. | reverse complement strand
GACCTCCATCCTGTTATGATGGATATCTTTAAAAGCCTGTTAATCTATAACACGAACACCTTCAACATAGATGTTAATTTTCTTTATTTCAAGACCTGTGAATTCTGATACCTTATACTTAACATTCTCAATGAGGTTATCTGCAACTGTTGAAATACTCACACCATAAGAAACAATAACATGGAAATCCAGTTCAATCTTGTTATCATTGTCTATCTCAACCTTAATACCTCTTGTAAGACTATCTCCCTTTAATAACTTTACAAGTCCATCCTTCATGCTTACCGCTGCCATTCCGACAATACCAAAGCATTCAACTGCTGTTGAACCAGCATATTGGGCAACAACCTCGCTTGAGATAGATATTTTTCCTAACTCGTTATTCAATATTCCGTTCATATCTAGCCTCCATACTGCGACTTATATTTTAAGGAATCTATTGTAGAAGGTCCACGCAGCCAGACCTTCCTCGCATTATGGAAAAAACTTTCACATATAATATGCGAATTCCGAATTTAATCATGTAAATATTATACTATCAAAGCTAAAATAAATAAAGTGAATCACGCAATTTTATTAAACTGGGCAATTCACTTCAATGTAATGATATAAATTTTCGAAAATTAATAGCATTAGGCACGCTCTACTTTGCCTGAACGTAAGCAAGAAGTGCAAACATACATCTTCTTTGTTGCTCCGTTAACCTTAACTCTAACAGACTTAACATTAGAATTCCAAATCTTATTAGATCTTCTATGAGAATGACTCACTGCATTACCAAAGTGAGCACCTTTTTCACAAACTGCACATTTAGCCATATCAATTACACCTCCTTACCGGTATTGGGTAAAATTACCCACAACAGAAATTATTGTATCAGAACACAATATATTTTGCAACACTTTTTTTAAGAAAATTATACATAAGGTTATATGCATAAGATTATACACCTATAACAATTAGAAATAATCAATGACAAAACATATTATATCCTGCAAGAATCAATATAATAATAATACATATACATAAAAATAAATTGCCCTCAAGAAACAAAGCTATTATCATGCCTATCGCAATCCAGAACATAATAAATCCAAGCATCCGGCACATAACAATCCTCCATATTAATATATATGACATATATCAGCACAGGTCTTACACCTCCTGATGCCGGTATAATACAATACTGCTATATTAATATATGTTTGGATTATATATTCAATAACTAATCTTCCCTGGAAACATCACCGATAGCTTCATCAATATCGTCATCCATCTTTACATCTGCAAACTTTCCAGTTATCTTATCAACAACATCTGGAACCATATCAAGTATTTTGGTAATTGTATCCTGATTCTTGATATTAACAAGCTTAGTAGCACCATTCTGTATTACAAGCACCGCACTTGGCGACATCTTTGCAGTCATAACACCACCTGCATTATTCTTCTTGTCACCTGCAAATGCACCTGCTCCAACGCCAAAGGAAACATCACATAGTGGAAGGATTATTGTATCATTTACATGTACAGCCTCACCAATAACCGTCTTTGCCGATATGAAGGAATCCATTCCCTTAAAAAGCGACGAAACTGTTGTATCAAAGTTATTCTTATTATTCTCTGCCATAATCATACCTCCATCATTCTATCTTTTTAATACAAGCTCCCTGAATCTGTCATTTCTATATATGTTAAATGCTATCAGCAAAAGCTTATATATTCTTATTCTTCCTTTTAAAAATATATCCCCCTCTATAATTTCATTATCAAAATCCGGAGTTATATTCATATCCACACCGCTTAATCCATAAATAATTGAAATATACACAAGAAGCTTTCCTGTAATATAAGGATCATTAAACCCATAATGTACATTCACTTTGTACTTTACTGGCATAAGCTCTTTAAACAAGACTTTGGACTGATTAACAATAACACTCATCATTTCTTTGTTATCAGCATCATTTATAACTTGCTTTATACTCTCTGTCTTAGCCTTTAGTTTGTTCTTATTAGCCACAGCAGCTTTGATTCCGTCCTTTATTCTACAGCTTATCTGTCTAAGCTTATTTTTTAACGCTGCAGCTTTCTTACCTTTTCCTGTGCTTTTATCTGCTTTATTGTTCTTTACTGCTTTACTATTCTTTACTGTTTTATCTTTGGTTGGATTATCTTTTTTGTCTTCTTTAACAGACCTGCTGTATTTTATTGGCTCAGGCTTTTCCTCCAAAGCCGTATTTACAGCTTGCTTTTCAGCGTTATATGTCTGTTTTTCTTTATTACTATCTGTAGCTGAAACCATTTCCTCACTGTCAGAAGCTTCCTGTGGCATTCCATCAAACACATTCTTCTCTTTATTCTTATTATGTTTATGTGCTCTGTCAGCCCCTTCAACAGCCTTATCAGCTTTTTTACTATCATACAAAGAAAAAAACAGCACCTTAGCAAAAGCCCTAAAGCCTTCCTTTGAATAGCTTAATTCAAGCCTTATCAGCCTAAACAACCAGCCTGCACTAAGCCTGCCTGTAAAATGGCTGTGATAATCCAGACTAATACGGTATCTTACAGGTACAAAAAGTAAAACAAGCAACACCGTAAGTAAAAGCCCGATAACGCTAAGAAGAATTATTCCGATAATCTTAAGTATCAATAACAAGATATGAATCAACGAACATTCCTCCTACCGTTTCATTCCAAACTTCAAGTACCTGCTTATATCAAAACCGCCTGTATTGCTATACACCTCATCCACAATATCTCTTACAAGCTCACAGGCTTCATCTCTGCCCTTTGCTATTCCAACAATATATATGTCATCCTTTGCAGACTTTTTCTTATAATGAGACTGCAGCAATACATTAGCCGGATACATATCAAGTATATTAGAAGGGTTAGAAGGCAATGTTATCAGATATGTATCAAAGGACAGCTTTCTTTTAATAACACGACCTAAGACCTTATATTTAGCTTTTCTGGCGTTTTCACCCATATATAGTCCTCTATACCACTTCACAATATACTCCTATACGTCTACTGACCACTAATTATTATTCTTACAACTTCAATTACAGCCTTCTTTTCGGCTTCATCGCTGCACTGCATAAGTGAGCTGTTTATATAATCCTGTATTTCTTCTGTATTGTTAAAGAAAACAGGAAGCATGGATAATATAGTTGCCATTACAGCTCTTCTTACACACACCTCTTTATTAGCAAACAGTTCATCAAGTTCTTTTATAAAAGTGCCTGCAACTGAATCTGCATATGAATCATCCGGTATTTCATCAAAATATTCCTTAGGTGCTATATCAACAAAATCACTTCCTGACTGCAGCTTCTGAATAACGTCAAGATTTTCATACATTTCAAGTATATCCAGCTCATCAAGCTTTTCCTTAAGATTACCAATAGCATACTGTGTTGCGAAATCACAAGTCATAACAGCCTCAAGAATGCGTTCCTGCTTACCTTCAAAGCTTTCAAAAAGTACTGCAATTTCGTCAAGTTCCTGCTCCGCCTCGAATACAGCCCTTGATTTATTAATAATATCCTTTGATGTATTTACTTCGTTGCTGTCTCCTACTGTATTATTGTCAGATAATATAATTGTATACAGATCATTTATAATCTGTGCAAGAAGGACATATACATCTGCCGCATCATTCATCTTTTCTGTTGCAATATCGAGTGCACCCTTAAGTCTTGTATATCCTGCCTCATCAAGCTTCTTATAATCTGCCTTATCAAGCGTAACATATATGTCATGCATATCAGCAAAGAAGCCATTATCCTCTGCCGCCCTGCCTAGCATGGCACTTGTGCTTAAAGAATAATAAAAGTCATCTATTGTCTTTTTCTGGGCACCATGATAAAGAGTGAACGCATCGTTTATATGTTCATAGAACTTTCCCTTTGACATTCTTACAGGAAGCTGTCCTACTATATCAGATATCCTTGCATTAATCGATACATTATCCTTATCCTGGAAAATATAATGCATAATATCATTAGTCATATAAGTATTATAATATTCAGAATCAAACTCACTATCATCAAATCTGTGCTCAACCCTGTTAAGAACATGCTCATATATTCTGAACTTGTCCACATAATCGGTAACGCTCTCCATTATGCTTATAATGTTATTTCTAAGCTTATCCACCTTATCTATAAGCACAGCTCTGTCTGCTATTGCTGAATCAATACAAGACAATTCTATTACTTCATTAACCCCTTCAAACATAGCAAGGAACTGTTCATCATCTATCTCATTATCCTTAATCATATTAAGAATCGTATAATAGTTCATCGACAGCTTTATATATGCAAGGCCATTATAAAGTGAGGTAAGGCCTTTACCATACTTCTGAAGGTTATCCTCAAGATTTCTTCCTTTTGTTATTTCACTAGCAATATACCCTAAATTTTTCATACACCATTCCTATTTTTTAATATAATGTTGCTGTCAGGAGAGCTTTAGTGCTCCCCGACAGCAGCATATTTATTTTAATTAAGCTTAAGCTTATCTAATGCATCACAGAAATCAAAGGTAGCAAAATAATCCTTTGGAGTTTCTGCTCTTCTTATCATCTGTACGTCACCATTTTCCTTAAGAAGCAGCTCTGCTGATCTTAACTTTCCATTATACTGGTAACCCATTGAGAAACCGTGTGCTCCTGTATCGTGAATAATAAGATAATCACCCATATCAATCTTTGGAAGCATTCTGTCTATTGCAAACTTATCGCTATTCTCACAAAGCGAACCTGTCACATCATACTTGTGATCACAAGGCTCATTCTCTTTACCAGCTACTGTAATATGGTGATATGCCCCATATATAGCAGGTCTCATAAGGTTAACTGCGCAGGCATCCACTCCAATATACTCCTTGTATATGTGTTTTTCATGAATAGCCTTTGTAACCAGGCAGCCGTATGGTGCAAGCATGAATCTGCCAAGCTCTGTATATATAGCAACATCACCCATACCAGCAGGTGTAAGTACTTCATCATATACCTTATGTACACCTTCACCTATGATTGCAATATCATTAGGTGTCTGTTCAGGCTTATATGCCACACCAACACCACCTGAAAGGTTAATAAACTTAATATCTGCACCTGTCTTATCTCTTAATTCCACTGCAAGTTCAAAAAGAATCTTCGCAAGTGTAGGATAATATTCATTAGAAACTGTATTACTTGCAAGGAAGGAATGAATACCAAAATGCTTAACACCCTTGCTCTTTAATATCTTAAATGCTTCGATAATCTGGTCATGAGTCATGCCATACTTAGCATCACCCGGATTGTCCATAATAGATGTACCAAGCTGGAAATATCCACCTGGATTAAATCTGCAGCTCATAGTTTCTGGAAACTTTCCATCAAGAATCTTATCTAAGAAATCAATATGTGTTATATCATCAAGATTAATAGTAGCACCTATCCTGTTAGCATATTCATACTCGTTAGCTGGTGTATCATTAGATGAAAACATGATTTCTTCCGGCTTGTAGTCAAGCGCACTAGCCATCATAAGCTCTGTTTCAGACGCACAATCCACACCACATCCGAATTCCTTTAATATATTTAATATATATGGATTAGGAGTTGCTTTAACAGCAAAATATTCTCTATATCCTTTATTCCATGCAAATGCTTCCTTAAGCTTTCTGGCATTTTCCCTGATTCCTTTTTCATCATAAAGATGGTAAGGAGTAGGATAAGTCTTATCAATCTCCTTAAGCTTTTCTAATGTTACAAATGTTTTTTTCTCACTCATTTTACTCTCTCCGTTCCGTGCTATAACACACATCAGGTATCTCCTGATACATTTATCCACGTTGAATTGTATATTAGATACACTTTTTCGTCAAGTTAAACCTTTAATAATAGTATGTATATGTACTTCCACCTGACGCATCAATATACATAAAGGAGAACACTTATATAAAGCATTCTCCTTTAAGCTATGAATTGTATCACTTATAAATTCCTGCAGCCTGTAAATGCCGTAGGTGCCAGCTTAACTGTTTTCCCATAATCAGCTTCTTTTAAATTGCTGCAATTAACAAAGGCTTCCTCTCCGATTCTTTCAAGTGTTGAAGGAAACACTACTCTTTCAAGCCTCTGGCAGTTCTCAAAAGCATTGTCACTTATCACCTTAACCCCTTCCGGAAGTATAACCTCTACAATATCATCCCTGTTAGCAAAAAGCTCCTCTGGAATGACAGAAAAATCGCTCATATCTATCTCTTTAAATGTCTTATTATATAAAGTAACCTTAATTCTATTGCTCATAACTTCTCCCTCACCTTCTATTTATTAAACATTCTGATTCATGCCAAGCATATTAAGAACTGACTGGCTCGTGCCCATACGCCCCGTCTTATAAAGCTTCATTAACAGCGTACTATCATCAGAAGTTGTATTCGCTGCATACATACCTGCTATTGTGCCATTGCTATTATCATTATTACCTGATACTGCAAATAATTTCGCAAGTATATTCTTATATGTATTGATAACATATTTATAATCATCATAGCTTAGTAAAAGACCTGCTGTTCTTTTACTGCCTGCTGTTTTATAGGTATTACCAAGCCCTGATATATTAAGCCTGTTAGCTGCTATCTGGCTTCGTAGTCCATCGTTCCTTGCGTACGAGGTCACTAAAGACTCCTCCTGTGCATTCTCCTTCTGTATAGTAGCACCTGTCTGTGAAGTGCTTCCAGCATCTATCATAATGCCTGTATCCAAAGCAGTACTTCCTGTAAGGTCTGTTGCCGAAGCGCCGTCTATAGTTCTTGAATCACCTGATAAGACTCCACCAAGAATATCATTAATTCTGTCTATGTACCTTACAGTTTCGTTATAAGGTGGAACACCGCCATATCTGCTAACAGCACCACTTCCTGCATTATACGCTGCAAGTGCAAGCGAAACATTGCCATTATAATCATCCAGAAGATACGCAAGCATCTTAGCACCACCAGTAATATTCTGTCTGGCATCAAAAGGATCTTCAACGCCAAGTGACTCTGCTGTTGTTGGCATAAGCTGCATAATTCCCTGTGCTCCACAACAAGAAACTGCCTCTGTATCAAAGTCTGATTCTGCTTTAGCAACAGCCTTTAACAGATTGATATTGACATCATATTCCATAGCTACCTCCTCAAATATCTTATCTAAGGATTCGCTTCCGGAACTGATCTGATTAATTATGCTGTCAAAATCTGTTGCCGAGTCCGTTCTTATATTATCCTCCTGACTGACCACATATATATTACCATCAAGTATATTATTAACTGAATCTACTATCATAATTACCAGTTTCCCTCTCTTTTTAACTTCCTATATATTGAATAGGCATCGGATAATATCTGTTTTTCGTTATCAAACTCCAGCAAATGATATGCTTCGTGATACTTATAATATCCGGCATCAAAAAAATACTCTTCCTTCTGAGGCTTACAGTCATAACTATCTGCCTCACACAAATACCAATATACACTTTTTTCTATGTGCTTACTGCCTGCCTTAAATGTGTACTGTGTCTGTCCTATATAATCCCTTACCCTGACACTTGCACCACTTTCCTCTAGTATTTCCCTTACTGCCGTCTGTTCGTGCGTTTCTCCCTTTTCAACCGTTCCCTTAGGGAGTACCCATCCATCGTGTGTATTCATATAGTTTCTGTATAACACTAGAATCCTGCCACGGAATATAACAACCCCGCCACAGCTAAATGCTTCTGACATATTTATCCTCCAATTCATTATACAATGCTAAAAATCTATAATCAAGGTAAACTGATAGACATATTTCAATTTTTTCTGACATTTCCGTACTTTTTAATCGAAATAAGCGTCAAATACCGCTTTGGCAACATACTGTGCACTCGAACCTGAATATCCGCCCTCAAGAACAACACTTACACAAAGCTTGGGATTATCTGCTGGTGCAAAGCCTGTAAACCAGGAATGGATGTTATCACTGCTATCATACTGTGCAGAACCTGTTTTTCCTGCCGCATTATAAGCCGACCATCTCATCGAGCCTCCTGTACCCGAATCAATAACCTCCTCCATACACTCTGTAAGATAATCTGCTTCCTTTGCCGACATAAGCTCTGCAATTACAGACGGCTTGTTCTGTTTAACAACTCTGCCATACGCATCCTCTATATAATCCACAACATATGGTGTCATAAGCTTTCCCCCATTAGCAACAGTTGCCGCAATCATAAGATTGTGCAGCGGACTCATCATTGTCTTGCCCTGTCCAATAGCTGTTTCCTGTGCTTCACTGACAGAAGAAGCCTCTGATAGCACGAAGGAGCTTTTATTATATTCAAAGGAAACCGGTATGCTCCTATTAAACAGGAATGAATTGCAAAGGCTTCTGAAGCTTTCTTTATCAATATGTGCCCCTATATAAGAAAATGCGGAGTTACATGAATTAGCAAATGCATCAACAAGTGTTTCTGTCTTATGTACCCTTCCGTCTGCACAGGGAATAGTTGTTCCGCCCTCTTCATAATCGCTACCCTCACATACATAAGAAAACTCGTCATAGGTGTTTTTATTCTCCCTTATGTATTCAAGTGTAGTAAGTATCTTAAAGGTTGAACCCGGCGCATACAGTCCTTGTGTTGCTCTGTTTAAAAGAACAGAATCCGCACTATCATAATTAATCCACTTGTCATATTCTTCATTAACAAGATTAGGATTAAAATCCGGCTTTGAAACCATAGCAAGTATCTTACCAGTAGCAGGCTCCATAACTATAACCGCCCCCTTATTGCTTCCAAGCGCATTATAGGCAGCCTTCTGCAAGGTTATATCCAGTGTGGTGTATACATTATGCCCCTTAGCCTTTTCTCCTGTAAGGTCCGTTGATATCTGGTCAAATATATTGTCCGTTTCCGACAAAAGATAATAATTCTCTGCCGCCTCAACCCCCATCTTTGTCTTGGTATTATAACCTATAACGTGTGAAAACAGTTTTTTTTGCGGATACACTCTTGTTTCATTTCCATCCTCATCTGTTTGTGTTGTTGCAAGCAGGCTTCCATCCGCCGAATATATATCACCTCTTACGACCTTATCTGCCTGATTGTCTACTCTTTTATTGTAGGAATTATTAATAACCGTTTTAGCATCCTTTATATTAAATATGCACAGATACACTATCATAATAGCAAACAATCCAATAAACACGAAGGAGATAATATTAGTTTCCCTGTTTCTTAGTCCCTTCCTGCTGCCCTCAACTATATCAGCTTCACGCCTTTTATTTCTTTTCCTGCCTTTTGGCACTGGCTTTGCTCCTGTCATTTTTTGTTTTTCTTTCATCTTCATACTCACCTTCATCATGTCTCATATTATACATTCCATTAATTAAAGAAAACATCACAAGAGAACTTATAATGGAACTTCCGCCATAGCTTACAAATGGAAGTGTAACACCTGTCATCGGTATAAGCTTTATAGCCCCACCTACTGTCAGGAATACCTGAAAGCCATAAGTAACACCTAAACCTACTGCCACAAGCCTGTAAAACAGGGTTTTACATCTTGAAGCAATATTCATCATAAGTATAAGATTATTGAGGCATATTAATAATAATGCAATAGAAAATATAAGCCCAAACTCTTCTGTAATTGCAGAAAACATAAAATCCTTCTCTGCAACAGGTATCTTGTCTGGCATACCCTGACAGAAGCCATAGCCAAACCACGAACCCATGCCTATCGAAAAAAGTGACTGACATACCTGGTAACCGCTGCCATCTATATTACTCCAGGGATCTCTCCACACAACGAATCTTTTGCGTACGTGTGAAAACAGTTTATAAGCAAGCACACCCGCTGCACCTCCTGCCAAAAGTCCGGTACAGGTATACAATACATTTTTAGTTGCTATATACATCATGGCAAGATATACCACAAAGAATATAAGTGCCGCTCCAAGGTCTGTTGACAACACCAGAATAATAACGTGTAATGCTGCAAATGCTGTAACTATAACAGTCTGTCTTAGCGTTGTTGCTTTATTAAACATAGCTGCTACAAACATCACATACAGAATCTTTACAAACTCCGCCGGCTGGACTGATACCGGACCTAAGGTAAGAACCAGATTAGCACCATATATTTTGTTTCCAAGCAATACTGCAATAAGCAGTACAAGTCCGCAGCCACAATACAGCCATCCCATTTTCCTGAAGCTTTTAACTGTTTTTAAAAGCCACGGAACAAGAATTGTAAGTATTGTTCCTGCAACTGCTATTGCAAACTGCTTTATACATTTGTCATAATCCAGTCTGGCTATCATAACAAAGCCTACTGCCATAAGCATGCACATATTGTTAACCAGCAGGCGTGATGCCTTTGGATAAAACACCATATATATGAATATAACTGCCATAAAATATATAAGCTGGGCGAAATACATATATATGTACTTTTCATCCTCATACACAATATACATAATTAGATAACCTATAAAATGAACAGCAACCATTATAATATTCTGTGTTATATATATTCTGCCTCTTTTTTCCTCATTTCTTATAACTGCGCCTCTGTATGCAGCTAATGCATAAAAAGCCATAAGAAATGCAAGCACATACTTAGATAATTCCAAACAAACTGACTGCATATTAATTAACTCCTCTGTAAAAATGCCCTTTATAAGTTATGCCTGAATTGTTGTCAAGGATATTTAATATCTGTTCCTGCGATTCCGTATCAAACTCATATCTTACTGAACCTAGTGACATTCCTTCTAACACTTCTTCTCCTGATATATCAAAGGTATCTGCCCATGTTATCGTATAACAGAAGCTGCATACACTTTTAACGTGATACTCCATTCCCTTATCCTGCTTTAAGACAGTTGTACTGGCATTATGGTCACACCTTCCATAGGTTTTTCTGACACATTGCTTTGAAACCATAGCAGGTATTCTTCCATAAACAATCAGCTCTGTATCTTTGCTGCCAACAGGTCTTTGCTCTGATGAATTAAGTTCATAAGGAAGCGTACATAAAGATATATCAAGTCCTGCTTTGCTTACTATATCCTTCAATTCCTGCTTTGCATAGGTATTAAATATGTATAACCCTGCATCAGTTATTATAGAAGGCTTGCAGGCTCCAGCCCCTACGTGCAGCTTGTTTCTTTCTGATAAAAGACCTATTTCCTCAATATTTCTTACAAGATAACCATCAACCGTTATATTGGCATCAGCTTCTATATCGTCAAGAAGCTGCTGTAATACCTGATGCTTATTATGTGTAAGTATATATGGCAGCCCAATATATAGCTGTGTCTTTGAAGCCGTCACCTTAGTACAGGCAGAATAAAATGCTTTTCTGTCATTATAGAATATTTCAAAATCTATATACACTCTTTTTACAGCCTTTATGCCAAGAACAGTATCTATATATTTGACATTATACATATATACACTTTTAGAACAAGAGACAGCAGCTACTTCATTACTGGCAATTATCTGTGCAGCTTTCTTTTCTGCAGCCGCACTGTATTCTCTTTTATACATATCCAGCATATTCTCACCAAGCAGTCCAAGTGCTTCACGCCGCAGCCTCTTAAGCTCACTGACTGGCATAAATATGTCATTATCAATATCCACCTCTATGTCACCAGCCGTAAAGCCTGTCTGACCGGTCATAGCCAGCTTATCCTTTATATCCTTTATTGTTGCCGCCCTCTTGTCTGCCTGTCCTGTTATATTTCCATATGCAGTAGCATACACATCACCCACATTTACTGTAAGCTGTGCATTTTCATTCTTTAACGCCTTAAAATACATATTTACTGTAATTACCGACATGCTTTCTACATAATTCTTTTTAACATATTCCGTCAGATATGCATTTTTAGTACGGTTAAGTACCTTACCAGCCTCAAGCTCATACTTTCTTGGAAGGTTTACTGTAAGTGTCTGCCCTTTCTTAACATAAGAGCCACTTTCAAAGCTATGCTCCCTGTCTATCTCGAACACATCCTGCGGATTAATATCAGTAAGTGCCTTAAAGGTAACCTTTCCTTTAATATTAGAAACAACCTGAAGTGCTCTTACTCCCCAATGATTAGGACGTGTAAGTGCCATCATCTCCCTGCCCTTTTTACTATTATAAAAGCCTGTTGTAAATGCACCCCTGTTATATATATCACATAATTCCTCTATATCCTTATCTTTAATCTTATATCCTGACTTTCCCTCTGCAAGATACATATCCACGTATTTCCTGTACATAGCCGTAACATATGCTGCATAAGTTACATTTTTCATTCTTCCTTCTATCTTAAGCGAATAAACCCCTGCTGCCATAATCTCAGGAAGTATCTTTAAAGCACACATATCCTTAGGGCTTAATGCATAGCCTTCTTTAGTGCTGTTTATCAGCTCCTGCTTATCATACACCTTATAAGGCAGACGGCAGGGCTGTGCACAGCGTCCCCTGTTTCCACTTCTGCCTCCATTGAAGCTGCTCATAAGGCATTGTCCTGAATAGCAATAACATAGTGCACCATGCACAAAGCTTTCTATCTCCATATCCGGATACGCCTTATGCAGGGCAGCTATCTCATCAAGTGTCATCTCCCTTGATGTTACAACACGCCTGACACCTGCCTTATATAACAAGCCTGCACCTGCTTCTCCTGTCTGTGTCATCTGCGTGCTGGCGTGTATATCCATATCTGGGAAATGCTCTCTTATAAGTCTCATAACTCCAAGATCCTGAACTATAACTGCATCCAGTCCTCTCCTATAATAGGGAATCAGATAATCTATAAGCTGCCCATCTATCTCACCTTGTTTAAGAAGCGTATTGACAGTCAGATAAATCTGTCTGTTGCGCATATGCGCATAATCAAGTGCTTCAAACATTTCCTCCTGATTAAGATTTCCTGCATACGCCCTTGCACCAAACATATCTCCGCCAAGGTACACCGCATCTGCCCCGGCATTAATTACCGCCTTACATATATCAAGAGAGCCTGCCGGCGCAAGCACTTCAGCTCTGGCGTTATGATGTTTATTATATCTGCTGCCTTCCTTTGAGTATATACCACTTCCAGCCATTATCGTTCCTCATTTCATGTTCTTTGAATACAAGACAGGACTGCAGGATTATATCCCCCAGTCCTGTCTTGTTAGTATTAATTTTTCTTTGAATCCTCAAGCTCTGTTTCCAGCTTAACTATATTGCTCTGAAGCCTGCCTACCTTTTCCTTAAGCTCCTCTATCTGTTTATCTGCTGTTTCTGCTTTTATCTGTTCTGCTATAAGCTCATGCTTTAAATTATATATCTCTTTATCCTTATTCTCTATCTCC
>CAKRKK010000047.1 GCA_934358235.1 uncultured Lachnospira sp. | reverse complement strand
ATCCTGTGTATTCTGGATATTAGATACATAATTCTCTAATGCATCCAGGCATTGGAATAATACATCACACATATCTGATGTAACTTTTATATTACCATTACGGACCTCTGAGAATACATTTTCCATATCATGTGTAAGGTTCTGCATTCTCTTATAACCCATTGTACCAGCCATACCCTTTAAGGAATGGGCTGCCCTGAATATTTCATTAATAGTTTCACTATTCTCTGGTTCTTTCTCAAGTATCATTAACTGATCACTTAATGTTTGTAAATGTTCATTTGATTCATCAATAAAAATCTCTAAATACTGGCTTACATCCATTTTAAGACACCCCCACGTTTTTTGTTATTGTTTCTGCAACACGGTTAAGCGGAACAACTTCATTGACCAGTCCCGTGCCAGCTATTGCTTTTGGCATTCCATATACTACACTTGTTTCTTCGTCCTGTGATATAACATATATGTTCTTATGGCTCCTGCTAAGTGCCTTTATTCCATTGGTTCCATCGGCACCCATACCTGTAAGCACTACACACGTTATCTCATCAAAGCTGCTTTGTGTAAGCGATTCATACATGACATTCGCACAAGGTCTAAGACCATCTATTGGAGCTTCATCGCTAAGTGCTATAACATAATCAGTACCTTTCTTTTTAACCCTTATATGCTTTCCACCCGGAGCAATATATACCCAGCCCTTTCTGATAACATCTGCATCGGCAGCTTCCTTAACATTGATAGCACTCATCTCATTAAGTCTGGCTGCTAAAGAAGCAGTAAAGCCTGCCGGCATATGCTGTACAAGAACAACTCCTGCGTCAAGATTAGCCGGAAGCATAGGTATAACCTGCTGGAGAGACTTAGGACCACCTGTTGAGCAGGCAAGTGCTACAAGCTTATTCTTTCCTGTCTTAACCTTTGTATACTTACTGCCATCAACCTTAACAGCATCTTCTGTTATCTGTGTTACTGCTGGTCTGACAAAGGACCTATGGCTGCTTTCCTCTTTTATATTACTATTAAGAGGTCTTCTGATAGAGCTTAAGGAAGATAAGCTGCTTCCACCATCCGTTGTCCTTTTGGCTGCGGTCTCTGTGCTTCTTATGGTTCCTGTGGCACCAGTTCTCATAGAAGTTCTTCTAATCGAAGTTCTGGTGTTTGTTGCCACATTAAGCATATTAAATATTTTATTCTTGAAATCAACACTTTTAGTTTCAAGATAGTTCTCTGGTTTCGTTACGAAATCAAAGGCTCCATATTCGAGTGCCTGAATAGTTTCTTTAGCACCCTCCTTTGCAACTGTACTTACAATGATTACTGTCTGCTCTATATGATCCTTCTGCAGCCTTTTCAATAATTCGATTCCATTAAGCTTAGGCATATTAATATCAAGAATAATAGCGCTATACTCGTATGGATGTGACACTATCATATCAAGACCTTCAAGGCCATCCTTTGCAATAGCAGCAACCTCATATTCATCGCTTTCATTGATTATATCAGATATAACTCTTCTCATGAGTGCAGAGTCATCTATAACCAGGATTTTTTTAGCCATTATAGCCCAACTCCTTTTTTAATATATTTCTTTGTTGCTCAAAAACATATTTCACTATTTCATCTCTGTCTGAATCACTTATATCTATAAACTGAATTCTATTATCATACATAGAATCATCGTTGGTATTTTTAAAGGATTCTACAATCCTTCCTAATACGTTCTTTTCCTTTTTGTAATTATTAAACTGAAGAGTAAAATGAATCAGCACCTTATCATCCTTTTCATACTGTCTTTTTGAAAAGGTTCTTATACCGCCTCCGCTTATATCAACAATAGTAATTTCCTGTTCATCACCTTGATTACTGTTGTCTTTAACTACTGTCTGACCTTTGCTTATGCCAGTAACAATGCTTAACGTGGCAGGCATAATACAGCTAAGTCTGAAATACTCTCTTCTTTGCACTCTTATAAGCGCAGAATCCAGTTCAACCTCAACAATATGCAGATTATCTTCTCTTCCTCTTGACCTTACACTACAGGCAGCTCTATATATTTTATTATCCGAGTAAAAATATCCCTCGAACCTTTTACCCTCCTGCAATGGAATAATATGGCCCTCATAGATAGGCATAGCACATATTATGCTGTCATCACCAAAATCAAGAATCTGACTTGCATATTCTATGGTATCATCACTTCCTGACTTAACCGGAAATACCATCTCAACCCTGTTTCCTAACTTTAACGGTTCAAACATCTGTAATTCACCTCCACTCCTTCGTACTTAATATTACTGCTTTCTTGAAAAAACGCTTTTAAAGTAGCTTCTGATTCCCTTCTTATACTCAGGAACATCGTTATCACTGCCAAGAAGCTCTGCTGCTATATGCTTAAAATGTCTTGCTGCTCCACTTGCCGGATACATAATCGTTACCGGCTTCTGCTTCATAACAGCTTTCCTCACGCTGGAATCCTGTGGTACACTTCCAAGATATTCCAGTTTAATTCCAAGAAACTTTGACACAACTGCATTCAGCTTTTCGTAAAGATTACGTCCTTCATTCTCTGACTCAACTCTGTTGGCTACCATTTTTATTGTGCCTTCATCCTTATTATAAGCCTCATTCATGCTGAGTGCCTTAAGCAAAGCATAAGAATCCGTTACTGATGTCGGCTCTGGTGTCGTAACTATAATCGTCTCAGGACTGGCCAAGAGAAACTCCATAACACTAGGAGATATTCCTGCACCTGTATCTATTAGAATTATATCTGCGAGCTCTTCAAGATCAGTCATTTTACCAACAAGCCTTTTAATCTGTTCCTGGTCCAGATTAACAAGGTTCGCTATTCCAGAGCCACCTGATATAAAGCCAACTCCCTCAGGTCCCTCTGTAATAATATCCTTTATTTCTTTTCCCTTAAACATAAGGTCGCTCAGATTATATTCCGGAATAACACCAAACATAACCTCAACATTGGCAAGGCCGAAATCTGCATCCAGAATAATAACCTTTTTACCCATTCTTGTGAATTCAAGTGCAAGGTTAACCGAAAGGTTAGACTTTCCAACGCCGCCCTTACCACTTGTTATAGCTATAACGCGCGCATTCTTAATATTATTCTGATTCTGTTTTCTAATCATATTGCGCAGATTCTCTGCCTGATCCATCATCATTCGCCACCTCCAAGTAACTGCTTGGCAACTCCCTGTTCATTTATCACTTCTATATCATCAGGGACATTCTGTCCCGATGTTGTATATGATAAAGGTCTGTCTGTTAACATACGGACATTGAGAATATTTCCAAGTGAACAGGTTTCATCCAGTTTAGTAAATATTACTGCATAATCAACATCATCATACTTATCAGCTATGCTTTTTAGATCCTTATACTTAGTTGTCATACTTAGTGTAAGATAGCTCTCAAAGTCAAACTCTTCCTCTCTTAGTGCTACTTCTTCTATAAATGCCTTTAATTCATCCATCTGTTCTTCGGCCTTGTGCGACCTTCCTGCTGTATCCACAAGTATCAGATCATAATCCTTATATTCTGTAAGGCTCTTATTCATATCTTCTACCGAATATACTACGCTAACCGGACAGTCTATAATAGAAGCATATGTATTAAGCTGCTCAACAGCGGCAATTCTATATGTATCTGCTGTTATAAATGCAACCTTTGCATCCTTTTCAATCTTAAAGCTTGATGCTATCTTTGCTATAGTAGTGGTCTTTCCAACTCCTGTCGGACCTATGAAGAATATAACCTTTGGCTTATCTTTCATAGCTATTGTCCTAGGCTTGCCAAGCTTAAGAATAATCTTCTGATATACTGCTGAAAGTATGCTGTCAAGATTAGACTCCTTCTTAAGCGAGCTTTCTATTTCACCTATTATTTCGTCTGCAAACCTGCTATCAACCTCATTGTCAATAAGCTTATTATATATAAGCTGCAGATACTTATAATTAGCATTTTCACGCTGCTTTAAACTCTGCTTTTCGCCAGTCATACCTGACAGCTCCTGTGTAATATCTGACATTCTTTTGCTGTATGCAGCCGTCTGTCCTGTGGCATATGCATCCATTCCTTCATGTCTTATATTCAGATTATCATTAGCTGTCTGTGTAATATCTGCATTATTCCCCTGATTCTGTAAAAGCTCATGCAGGCTGTCCAGCTTCTTTTCAATAGCTGATGCAGAGGATATTCTTGTATCATCATCAGCTACAAGATTAATCGCCTGCTTTCCCGATGAAACCATGCTCTGGTTAATCAGATGTGGCTGTGCATCCTTAGACAATGTATTATCGCTGTCAAAGGTTGGCCTGCTCTGATTAATACCATCAACAATATCCTTCTCTTCAAGTGCAGCCGTAACCTCAACTACATCCTTCTTAAAAAGCTTTGCAATGCCTCTTTGCTTTATTGTCTTAATATTAAGAACAACTGCAGAGCTTCCCAGCTCTTCTCTTGCTTTGATTATGGCCTCCATTTCTGTTGGTGCCTGAAATTTCTTAACTATCATTACGCTGTCACCATCCCTACTGATTGTAATTCGATATTAGATTCCACTTCATTATATGAAATAACAATAATATCTTTATAATAGTCAGATGCAAGCTTCTTAAAATACAATCTGACTATTGGTGAAGTAATAACAATAGGATTCTTACCCATATCCTCAAGCTTTTTGAGTTCTTCACCAAGCGAATCCATAATAGCCTTAGTACGTGCAGGATCTAAAGAAAGATAAGCGCCCTGTTCTGTATTCTTGACTGCGCCCATGATTTCCTGTTCAACCTTAGGATCAAGTGTAATAACATTCGTAACCTCATTAGGAGGAAAATACTTTCCAGATATTGCCCTTTTCAAGCTCTGTCGTACATATTCCGTAAGTATATCTGTATCTCTTGTTACAGCAGCATGATCTGCAAGAGTTTCAAATATTGTAACAAGATCTCGTATTGATATACCCTCCTCCAGAAGATTCTGTAAAACCTTCTGGATTTCACCTATGCCAAGAAGCTTAGGTACAAGTTCCTCAATAAGTGCTGAATTGTTATCCTTAATATTATTAATAAGATTCTGAACATCCTGTCTTGTAAGAAGCTCAGCAATATGCTGTCTTATAACCTCTGTAAGATGTGTAGCAATGATTGAAGGCGGATCTACTACAGTATATCCCATAGATTCCGCTCTTTCTCTCTGGCTCTCGGTTATCCATATGGCAGGAAGATGGAAGGATGGTTCAAATGTAGGTATACCTGTTATTTCCTCTTCAACATAACCTGGATTCATAGCCATATAGTGATCAAAAAGTATCTCACCCTCGCTGACCTGTATTCCCTTTATCTTAATTACATACTGGTTTGGATTAAGCTGTATATTATCCCTTAATCTGATAATAGGAACTACGGCACCTAATTCAAGAGCCACCTGACGTCTTATCATAACAACTCTGTCAAGAAGATCACCGCCCTGGTTAACATCAGCAAGTGGAATGATACCGTATCCGAACTCTAACTCTATAGGATCGACATTAAGCAGCGTAGCCACATTCTCCGGCTTTCTTATCTCCTGTGCTTCTGTTTCCTCTGCCTCTGCCATCTCCTCTATGGTTGCCTCTCCATTCTTGTCCTTTAGCTTTCTGCCATATATTATAAGTGCAACACCAAGTGGTACAAATATATATAATGGGAGTGGAGTTAAAACACCAAGCAGTGTAAGTGCTGCTCCTACCATGATAAGAACCCTGTCCATAGAAAAAAGCTGTCCTATCATTTCATCTCCAAGCTCGCCATCACTTGAAGCCTTTGTTACAAGCACACCTGTTGATAAAGATATGAGCAATGATGGAATCTGCGAACACAAGCCATCACCTATAGTAAGTATGGCATATGTAGAAAGTGCATCATTAATCGACTGTCCGCGGTATAACATTCCCATAACAATACCACCAACAAGATTAATAGCTGTTATAATAAGACCGGCTGTTGCATCTCCCTTAACATACTTAGTAGCACCATCCATAGAACCAAAGAAGCTGTTCTCCTGCTGAAGCTTTCTTCTGCGCTCTGCCGCCTCCTTATCTGTTATCGCACCTGTATTAAGATCTGAATCAATAGCCATCTGCTTACCAGCCATAGCATCAAGAGTGAATCTGGCTGTTACCTCTGATACTCTTTCTGAGCCTTTATTGATTACAATAAACTGTACTATAATCAGTACTATGAAGATAATTGTACCAATGACAAGATTACCTCCACCAACGAATTCACCAAATGTAGCTACGACATGTCCGGCATATCCATCCCTTAAAATCATCTTAGTTGAAGAAACATTAAGTGATATTCTGAATATAGTTGTAAATAACAGCATTGTTGGAAATGCTGCCATGTCCAATACTTCCTTGGCATATAACGCATTAAATAATATAACAAGCGCAACCATTATGTTAAACGCAAGTAATATATCAAGTAACCATGAAGGAATTGAAATAATGAAGAATAAAACTGCTGAAAGTATATATATACCCATAAATAAGTCATTTCTCTTTAGCTTCACTTTATTTCTCCTTCCCTGATGTAATATTGTATCATAAATATTTATCCTCAATAATATATTTTACTTAATCATACATATCTTGAAAAATTATATCACACATTTTAATTATAATCTATTATTTGTTCGCATGACAGTTGCAAGAATTTCTGCAACTGCCTGATACAATTCAGGCGGTATTTCCATGCCAATATCTATGTTATGATAAAGTATTCTTGCTAAGGGCTTATTTTCAACTATTGCAATATTATATTCCTTAGCTTTATCTTTTATCTGGAATGCAAGATAATCTGCACCCTTTGCGATTACAACAGGTGCCTTTCCTTCATTAGGTTCATACTTAAGTGCAACTGCAAAATGTGTAGGGTTAGTAATAACAACATCTGCCTCCGGAAGCTGCTGCATCATTCTCCTTCTTGATATCTCCTGCATCCTTCTTTTAATCTGACCTTTTACCTGTGGATCTCCTTCAGAATTCTTGAATTCATCCTTAACCTCCTGCTTAGTCATCATGTTATCATTCTTAAATCTGACTCTCTGATATACAAGATCAGTAAAGCCAACTATAAGAAATACTGCACTTATCCTGATGCCAAGATTTATAATAATATCCCCTATAACAGAGAGCGCTGTATTAAGACTGATATCATAAAATGTAAGAAGGACATTCATTTTATCCTTAATCGTAGCATAAACCACCACAAGAATAATGGTCATCATGGCTATCGACTTAAGAAGCTCCATTAACTGCCTTACAGAAAATAATCTTTTAAATCCACTAATTGGACTTATCTTGCTAAACTTAGGCTTCATAGGCTTTGTTGTAATCATCCATTTCTGCTGCAGCATATTTCCCAATATGGTTATTACCATTGCAACCAGAAGAATTGGTATAACAAGCTTTATAATATCTATAAAAACCTGCTGCATTACATTCGCAGCCATTCCTGTCTTTAAACCATCAGGGCTGTCTGCTATGACTATTGACATAGAGTTGTATATACTTTTATATACATCTATAAGACCTGTTCCAAGACTTGACAGATAAACCTTCAGTATTATAAATAATGAAATGAGCGATATAGCTGTAATCAGTTCCTTACTCTTAGCAACCTGACCTTCTTTTCGTACATCGTCAAGCTTCTTACTCGTAGCTGGCTCTGTCTTTTCTCCTCCGGGACCATCCTTGGCGAAGAACTGCAGATTTAACTTTAATAATAGCGTTGTATCTTCCATATCAGCTCATTCCCCTTACAAGTAATGAAAATAGATTATTTATTTCTTCAAATATGAAATTAGAAACTGCAGGAAGCATTCCAATTGTAAAAAATATTACAAATATACCTGCAAATATTTTTAACTGCATACCAACCACAAACATATTCATCTGTGGTGCAACTCTTGCCAATATAGCAAGAATACAATTAAGCAGCAGCATTGTTGCAAATACAGGAAGTGCAATTCTAAAGCCTATAACAAAATAATCTGACATAAACTGTATAACTGTTGTATACAAACCAGCTCCAAACTTAACCCCGCCTATCGGAATAATATTATAGGTCTCAACAATAGCTTCAATAAGAAACCTGTGCATACCTGATAATATAAGCAGCAGCATAAGCATATAGTAATAGAAATTTCCCATGATACCAACCTGCATACGCGTTGTCGGATCATATAACTGTGCCATTGACAGACCTATATCCATATCTATCATTTTACCCGAAAACTGTATTATCTGTACCGCAAATGCTGATACTGCACCAAGTATCACTCCAACTATAAACTCCTGCACAACAATTATGCAATAATCTATCATATTATTGTAGGTTACAGACATATCAGGATGTATAGAATAAACTATAACACTTAATGCCAGCGAGAAGCCTATCTTAAAACGATTTGGCACATTTGCTGTATTAAAAAAAGGCGCAGCAAAGACAAATGAAGCTAATCGAATAAGTATCAAAACAAATAGCTCAAATTGTCCAAGTGCGACTTCATAATTAATCATTGTAAGTTAATCCTTTAATTAAATATACTGGGAAAAATTCCACAAATTATCCATAAATCCTGTTATCTGATTAAGCATCCATGTTCCAAGAAGCATAATCGTAAACAGTATAGCCAGTAACTTAGGCACAAATGTAAGTGTCTGTTCCTGAATAGATGTTAATGTCTGAAACAGACTTATTACCAGACCGACAATCATAGATACAAGAAGTACAGGAACTGCAGTTTCTACTATTACCCATATTGTCTGCCTTGCTATATTAACGACTGTACCAGCATCCATTCTAAGACCTCCATCCTCATATAATATTACCGCAATAACCAACAAACAACTACTTAAACGTTGTCATCAGATTACCAATTATAAGATTCCATCCATCAGCCATAACAAAAAGCAATATCTTAAATGGTGTCGAAATTGTTGTTGGCGGCAGCATCATCATACCCATAGACATCAGGGTTGATGAAACAACCATATCAATAACTATAAATGGCAGATAAATAAGGAAACCGATAATAAATGCAATTCTTAATTCACTGATAATAAATGATGGAATAAGAACTCTTAATGTAATATCATCCTCAGACTTAACTGAGGCTTCTTCATATCCTGCTATCTTTAAGAAGGTGTCAAGGTCCTTCGTTGAGGTCTGCTTAAGCATAAACGTCCTTAAAGGCTTTATTCCCTCATCAAAGGCCTCCTGAACCGTCATCTCGTTATTCGAAAGCGGTACAACCGCGTTATTATATACTTCCGTAAACGTAGGTGCCATAACGAATACTGTAAGAAACATTGACAATCCAATAATAACCTGATTAGGTGGAACAGTCTGTGTTCCAATAGCAGCTCTCGTAAAGTGGAGGACTATAACTATCCTTGTAAAGGACGTAAGCATAATCAGTATAGATGGTGCAAGTGAAATCACAGTAAGAACAATAAGCATCTGTAAAACTCCTGCCATATCACTTCCATCACCTGAAGATATTCCTATACTTATAAGGTTATTATCTCCATCCGCTGCCAAAGCCTTTGCAGTTACAGCGAAAAAGACACCCATTATTGTGCTTACCGCCACACATACTCTGGCTAATGCCTTCTTATGTTTCTTAATAAAATGTAACATACTATTATCCGCCTAACTTTCCGGCTTGTCCTTCTTGAATTTCTCTAAAATCTCTTTAAAGTTCTCATTATTCTTAAGCATCCCGCCTGATGAAGCATTATTATACACAAGCTCATCCTCGCTGAGTTCACAAAGATATGTAACAGTATCCTTAGCCACCGCTATTGCAAACACCTTGCTTCCTATCTTAACTATCTGTATATACTTGCTGCCAGATATCCTCATAGTTTCTAATATGCTGATATTACTTCCCGTCATCCGGCTCTTCTGATAATTCCCGACGAATCGTGTCACATAATATGTAAGTGCCAGAACGATAACAAATATGATAAATAAGGTAAGAAGCTGTGCAAATGCTTCTATCCTGCTGCTCATAGATGCACTAATCATTATCCTACAACTTTCTGAACAGCCTCTAAAACTCTGTCTGCCTGAAATGGCTTAACAATAAAGTCCTTAGCTCCTGACTGTATAGATTCGATAACCATAGCCTGCTGTCCCATAGCTGAACACATAATAACGGAAGCACCAGGATCTGTTTCCTTAATCTTCTTAAGAGCCTGAATTCCATCCATTTCTGGCATAGTTATATCCATAAGTACTAAATCCGGCTTTAATTCATTATATTTCTCCACAGCCTTAGCACCATTCTCAGCTTCACCTGCGATATTGTAACCATTCTTTGTGAGTATATCCTTAATCATCATTCTCATAAATGCTGCATCATCACAAATTAAAATATTCTTAGCCATATGATTGATTCTCCTATCTTAACTAAAATATAAATATAAATTATTCACTAAATAAATCCTAATTATTATACATCATAAAATGTATTTTTCCTATATTTATTTATAAAAAAACAATAAATAAATTACTGCTTTATTATTTCTGTTATTCTTACACCAAAGTTTTCTTCAATAACAACAACCTCACCTTTGGCAACGTACTTACCATTAACAAGCACATCTACTGCTTCACCGGCTATCTTATTAAGCTCAACGATAGTACCAGGAGCGAATTCAAGTATATCCTTGATTGACTTAGATACACGTCCTAATTCTACTGTTACCTGAAGAGGTACATCCATAATAAGATCGATATTCTCTTTTTGTGAAAGAGGATTAACATCTGCTGCAAATGGCTGGAAGGCTGCTGGTGCAACATTAACATCCTGTGCTGGCTGCTGTGGCATTCCATATCCGTATGGCATTGCTCCCATTGGCATACCCTGCTGTGGCATTCCGTATCCATATGGCATTGCTCCCATTGGCATACTCTGCTGCATGCCCATACCCTGTTGTGGCATTCCCTGCTGCATACCCATAGCCTGCTGTGGCATACCCTGCTGCATGCCCATAGCCTGCTGTGTATCCATACCAAGCTGCTGTGTACCCATATCTAATGGAGTCTGTGGCTGCTCCGGCTGGCTGGTAGCGGCAGCGGCAGCTGCATCAGTATTATCTGTGCTCTTCTGTCCACCCATAGTAGGATCTATTGAGAACATATCAAGCAGCTCTCTCGCAAAATCTATTGGATATAACTGCATTATCTCACTATCAATAAGCTCACCTATCTGCATCTTAAATGCAACCATTACAAATGGTTCTGACAGGAATGGTGGAAGCGATTCATCCATTTCGTTATAAGTTTCTACTATATTAGCTATTGGTGGGCTTATATCTATCTTTCTGTTAAACATAGATGAAAGCGAGGTTGCTGCTGAACCCATCATCTGATTCATTGCCTCACCTATGGCACTAAGATGAAGATCCGTAAGTTCTTCCGCATCATCTGCGTTACCAGGACCACCCATCATAAGGTCTGTAATAATCTTAACATCTCTTTCTTTTAATATAAGAACATTATTGCCATCAAGACCTTCCTTATATCTAATCTGTAACATAACGCAAGGTCTGTCATACTTTCTTGAAAGGTGCTCCCAATCAGCGACCTCAACTCTTGGTGTTGTTATATTTACCTTCTGATTAAGCAGTGAACTAAGAGTAGTTGCTGCTGTTCCCATACTTATGTTGGATATTTCACCAACTGCATCCTTTTCGTAATCAGAAAGAATTTCTTCGTTTATTCCATTTCCAATGTCACTATTCTGTGCTTCATCGTTCATAGTGGAATTATCACTGTCCGCTACATTATTATCCTGTGTAGCTGAATCCGCATTATCATCATTCATTCCATTTAATAATGCGTTTATCTCATCCTGTGATAACATGCCATCCATCTGTTACTCACTCTCCTCTCTAATTACGTCTGTTATCCTAACTGCGTATTTATCTTCAAAGTAACCAGGCAATGCATGAAATTTCTTTATATTGCCAACATATACATCCAATTCCTGATCAACCTTTTTGTCAATTTTAATTATATCTCCTACCTGAAGATTAACAAAATCTGAAACATTTAGCTTTGATTCACCCAGCATAGCTTTAATAGGTGCCTTAGTTTTACTAATAATGTTTTCAATAATATCACCATATAATGTAGGATCCTTCTCCTGCATATTGGCAAACCAGAACTTCGTATTAAGCTTATCCATAACTGGTTCTAGCAAGGTGAATGGTAAACATACATTCATAAGTCCTTCAACATCGCCAATCTTTAGATTAATAGTTATAATAGCTATTGTTTCCGTTGGTGATATAATCTGTGCAAACTGCGAGTTGGTTTCTATTCTTTCAAGTCTAGGTGCTACTTTTATAACATTTTCCCAAGGCTCCTTCAACAGATTGACACATATTGAAAATATTCTTTCTATTATCGTTAGCTCTATTTCTGAAAAATCTCTTTCCTTATCAAGAGCTGCACCAGCTCCTCCAAGCAACCTGTCAACTATGGCAAATCCAAGGTTCGATGCCATCTCCATAACCATATTACCTGACAACGGTTTCATACTTACAACGCCAAGCAGAACCGGATTAGACAAGGCATTGGAAAATTCTGAGTATATTACTACTTCTGAATTAACCACATCAACACTTACTGTTTTTCTTAAATAGGCTGGAAGATTAGTTGCTAGAAGTCTTCCAAAATGTTCGAAGATAATCTCAAGTGTTCTTAAATGTTCTTTAGAAAACTTTGATGGACGCGCAAAATCGTAATTCTTTACCTGCTTCTCCTCAGCACTTTTCATTTCTTCAACATCTAATTCACCGCTGCTAAGCTGTTTTAAAAGATTATCTATCTCGTCTTGCGATAAGACATCTGGCATGTCTTCCTCACCTCCTTATATTCTTATTCATTAAACACATTCCAATTCCACCTGTCTCTACTGTACAACGATAGAAACAATTACTGATGTTATACACTTTGTCTGGAATGTATCCTGCAACTGTGATAACAGATCAGCCTCAATAGCAGCTTTGCTTGATGCTACCGTACTATATGTATATTTCATAGCCTCTGTCTGGACTGTATTTACAATAACCTTCATGCCGTTATTAATAGTTGTACTCTTAGCTGTATAATCCTTTGCCTTTGTATTAAGTCCGAGAGTTACACTCATAATAGCATAATGTGTTTTTCCACCATCTGTATAAGATATCATAATATCCTTAGAATCGTTATTAGTTACATCAACATAAGAAATATCTTCAATACCTGCATTGGCAGATGTACCCTTATCGCTTGTATCAACGCCCGCCACGTCAAGGTCAATAATCTCTGCAACCTTTCCAATAAGCTTATTAGTCTTGTTGTTGGTTGATACTAATGAAAATGTAAGAATAACCGTAAGCGCAAGATTGATAAGTACAAGCGCAAGTGTTATTACATTTAATGTACTTTTTTTCATATGTTATCTCCTTTTATTGAATATCACTATTTAGATTATTATATATTCTTATCTCAACACGACGATTCTGTGCCCTTCCCTCTGCTGTTGAATTATCAGCAACTGGCACACTCTCGCCTCTTCCAGACGAGGTCATAGTCTTAGGATCAAAGTTCTTTGTCTTAACAAGATAATTGTAAACACTATGTGCCCTGTGTACAGAAAGCATCATATTATCAGGAAACTTCGCTGTGTTAATAGGATTGCTGTCCGTATGACCTTCTATCGTTATATAATTATCATTATACTGATATATTGCAGTTGAGACACTGTCTAAAAGCTTGACGGCTTCCTGGGTAAGCTCCGCATCACCTGAATTAAACAACACTCCACCATTCATGTTTAGCATAACATACTTGCTGGTTGCTGTTACCTCAACCTGATTTTCTACATTGGCAGACTTAAGATTATTCTCTATCTGCTCTGCCATATTC
>CAKRKK010000046.1 GCA_934358235.1 uncultured Lachnospira sp. | reverse complement strand
GCCTAGCTGTATCGATACATTACCTGCTGCCATATTCGTTATCATAAGCGGTACAAGAAGCGGATTAATCCTTGATGGTCCCTTTTCAAGAAGCTTCTTATGATTGCTTTCCATAGCCTCAAGACTTCCAACCCCTGAACCAACGGACACTCCTATACGGAAAGCATCCTCCTTATCCATATCAAGTCCAGAATCCTTCATAGCCTCATTTGCCGCTGCAACAGCATACTGACTGAACTTTTCCATTCTTTTAGCTGCCTTAAAGTCCATATAATTCTTAGCATCAAAGTCCTTTACCTCTGCAGCCAGCTTTACTTTATAATCTGTTGTATCAAACCTTGTTATATTATCTATTCCAACTGTATTCTGTTTTACAGAATTCCAGAATTCTTCTACATTTAAACCAATAGGTGTTATCGCACCCATTCCTGTAACAACTACTCTTCTCATCAGATATTCATACCTCCATCTACTGATATTACCTGTCCTGTTATGTATGCTGCTTCATCTGATGCAAGAAATGCTGCTGCATTGCTTATATCATCCACATTTCCCATTCTTGAAAGAGGAATCACATCAAGCACTGCTTTCTTCTGCTCATCAGATAAAACTCTTGTCATATCTGTATCAATATACCCCGGTGCAATCGCATTGACAGTTATGCCTCTGGATGCAAGCTCCTTTGCAGCAGATTTCGTAATTCCTATTACTCCTGCCTTTGAAGCGCTGTAATTAACCTGTCCGGCATTACCTGCTATGCCTACAACTGATGACATATTGATTATTCTTCCACTTCTTTGCTTTAACATATATCTGCTTACGTGTCTTATACAGTTAAAGGTTCCTTTAAGATTGACAGCTATAACTCTGTCGAAATCTTCTTCCTTCATTCTCATAATAAGACCATCTTTTGTAATACCAGCATTATTAACAAGAACGTCTATTCTCTTATATTTGTCGATGATATATGAAATCATCTTTTCTGTTTCTTCATAAGAGTCTACCTGACACTTGTATTTTTCTGCCTTTCCATTGGCAGCAATTATATTTTCTACTGTTTTATCTGCTGCTTCATCATTGCCGCTATAATTGACAATAACTACTGCCCCCTCTTTAGCAAAGCGTGCAGCAATAGCTGCGCCTATCCCTCTGCCTGCTCCAGTTACAAGCACAACCTTATCTTCATATCTTTTCATACAATTATCTACACTCATAACTTACTTCCTTTTCCATGCTTTTAGCTATCTTTTTAACAAAGCCTGATAACGTCTTTCCAGGTCCTACCTCAATAAAGGTATCATATCCATCTTCAAGCATTTTCCTGATTGACTGTTCAAAATATACCGGACTATATACCTGCTTTGAAAGAAGTTCCTTTATGTATTCTGAGTCTGTATGCATATCCACATATTCTGCTGTGCTGTTAGCCACATAAGGATGTTGTACTTTATCAAAGGTAACCTTAGCAAGATCCTTCATAAGCTTGTCACCTGCACCTTTAAGAAGCATTGAATGAAACGGACCACTTACATTTAGAAGAATTGTTCTTCTTGCGCCTGCTTCCTTAAGCATTTCCATGGCCTCTTTTACACATTCCTTTTTTCCTGATATAACTATCTGTCCGGGACAGTTGTAATTAGCTACTGATACGGTATCTGGGTATGCAACTGTACTATCCTCTGCATCCTCATCTGTATTGTCATCTGCATCGCTATCTATATTATTGCTTGTATATCCATTCTTATTATAATCTGAAAGTACACTATCAACCTCATCGGCTGTAAGTCCAATAACTGCTGCCATAGCACCTATACCAGCCGGAACCTCCTGCTCCATATATATTCCACGGTTTCTTACAAGTCTTACACCATCTTCGTAAGCTAAGGCACCACTAGCTGTAAGTGCACCATATTCGCCTAAGGAAAGTCCTATGGCTGCATCATACTCAAGTCCCTGCTCAACCATTGCTGCTAGCTGTGCAATTTCTGTCACATATAATGCAATCTGTGTATACTCAGTTTTATTAAGAAGCTCATTTTCTTCAAATATCAGATGCTCCATATTGATACCTGTCAGTTCACCAGCCCTTTTAAAGCACTTTACTGATGAAGTGCAGCTATTATAGCTTTCTCTTCCCATTCCAGTAAACTGACTTCCTTGTCCTGGAAACATTACAACTGTTTTTCCCATACCTTTTAAATCCTCATTTCCATACGCTGTTTTATGCCAGCTTATTATGTGAATTGTATACCTTAGAAGCCTCCTTCATAAGCTCCTTAATAATCTCTTCACAAGTCTGTTCCTTACTTACAAGTCCTGCTATCTGTCCTGCCATTACAGTTCCCTGCTTGACATCACCATCTACAACAGCTTTTCTAAGCGTTCCAAGTGTAAGTCTTTCAAGCTGTTCAAAACCTACGCCTTCTTTTTCCATATCAAGATATTCTCTTGTCATGCTGTTTCTTAAAGACCTTACAGGGTGTCCTGTACTTCTTCCGGTTACTACTGAATCTATATCTTTGGCTGCTATAACTCTGTCCTTATAATTCTGATGGACATTCGATTCCTTAGCCACAACGAATCTTGTTCCCATCTGGACAGCCTCTGCACCAAGCATAAATGCTGCACACACGCCTCTGCCATCACCGATTCCACCGGCTGCTATAACAGGAATATCAACTGCGTCAACAACCTGTGGCACAAGTGTCATAGTTGTTTCTTCGCCGATATGTCCGCCTGACTCCATGCCTTCTGCTACAACTGCATCTGCTCCGGCGCGTTCCATCATTCTTGCAAGTGCAACTGATGCTACAACAGGAATAACTCTTATTCCTGCTTCCTTCCAGGCCTTCATATATTTACTTGGATTACCTGCACCTGTGGTTACAGCCTCTATATGCTCATCAATAACAAGCTGTGCTATCTCATCTGCATAATCACTTAAAAGCATAATGTTAACACCAACCGGCTTATCTGTTATCTTTCTTGCAATATGTATCTGTTCTTTTACCCATTCTGCCGGCGCATTAGCTGCTCCGATAAATCCCATTCCACCGGCCTTGCTGACGTGGGCTGCAAGATTAGCATCTGCAACCCATGCCATGCCGCCCTGTATAACAGGATATTCTATATTAAGAAGCTCTGTTACACGAGTTTTCATAACTTAATTCCTTCCTGACCTTTATAACTATTTCTGGTTAGCCTCGATATAATCAACAACATCCTGTACTGTAAGAATCTTTTCAAGCTCCTCAGATGGGATAGTTACTGAACACTCATCCTCAAGTGACATAACAAGTTCAAAAAGATCAAGTGAATCTGCTTTAAGATCTTCCTTGAAATTAGACTCAGGCTTAATAACTGCCTCATCTATACCTAACTGTGCTGCAACTAATTCTCTTACTTTTTCAAACATAATGTTAAATCTCCTTAAATCTTAATATTTTTATTATTTTAATTGGTGTCTGTGGCAGACTCTTCTGCCATAAACATCTTTATATATGTTAAAATGCCGCTTATCCTGCTGCTTAATAGCTTCAAGCATACAGTATATGTAATAATCCTAATAAGCTGTGCATCATTAACCCTGTTACCATACCAGAAGAATGCTTCCCCAGCTTAATCCTGCCCCAAAGCCGGCAAGTACAATTCTTTCACCACTTCTTAAGCTGCCACTCCTGTTTAATTCATCAAGCAATATTGGTATACTTGCTGATGATGTGTTTCCGTATTCAGCTAAATTAACAGGAAACTTTTCTTTACTTATCTTTAGTCTTTTAGCTACGCCTTCAATAATGCGTACATTTGCCTGATGTAATATAAACTTATCTATATCCTTTACATCCAGATTATTCTTATCCAGCAAAGTCTCTATCGTCCTTGGAACATTCTTTACTGCGAATTTAAACACTTCCTGTCCATCCATGCGTATAAATGTATCGCTGATAGAAGAGCTCTTGAATCTCCTTCCACCTGTAAGAACACCAGCTCCTGCGCCATCGTTATTAATGTCGCTGTCAATGATGCCTCTTAACTTACATATATCATCGCTTCCATAAGCTTCTGTATCGTAACTGTCTGCCTTAAGCACCGCTGCACCAGCACCATCTCCGAACAGTACACACACGCCTCTGTCTTTCCAGTCAACAATTTCTGACATCTTTTCTGAACCGATAATAAGTGCATATTTATATGCGCCTGTTTTTAACATCGAAGCTGCAATATCAAGGGCTGTGATAAAGCCAGAGCACGCCGCACTTACATCAAAGCACATAGCATTTCCGATTCCAAGCCCTGCCTGCACAAGCGATGCCATATTAGGAAATGCATAATCCGGAGTTGATGTTGCAACAATAACTAGGTCTATTAGTGAAGCGTCGATATCTGCATTCTTAATTGCATTTCTAGCTGCGTTACAGGCCATGTCGGAATTATTCATATTTCTGGCTATATGTCTGTTACATATTCCAGTTCTTGTCCTTATCCACTCATCACTTGTATCTACCATTTCTGACAGATTATCGTTAGTCAATACATCCGGCGGAACATAGCTTCCTGTTCCTATGATTCTTGTTTTTATCATATCTTATTGTCCTTATTTATTTGACTTGCTAACTGTTTGAATATCTTACTTTGATTATCAAACAATATGTTTATACTACAACATGTGTTTACTTGTCAAGAGTTATTTTGAATTTCAAATTATTCTAAATTATTGCAACAGCTCTTTTACCTTTGCCTTAACTTCCTTTTCCGGTGTCAGCGATTCACATATCTTGCGTATTGCTTTCTTATAGGATACCCTGTCAAGCTTCATATTATCGCTATCGGTAAGATATTCCCACGTTCTTTGTGGAAATGTAACAAAGCATTCTGCAAGAAGCCATCCTGCCGCCATCTGTGTATAATAGCCATTCTTTGTATAATCCCTGTTTACAAGCTTTAAAATATCGTCTATATACATTCCCTCAATTATTCTGCTGTCTTTAGCATAAGCAGTATTATACAGATCTTTAATCGTAACCTTTTTCATTCTTGGCTTTCTATTACCATTCTTATCAACCTTTAAATAATGGTCAAGCAGCATTATAAGCCCAACTCTTGCTGTATATTCATCACCTGACTCTGTATACTTCCATATATATGGCTTGAATTCATCCCTGAACGCATCCATTATCTTAAATTCCACACAAAAGCTATCATTAACAGCCCAGTTATTAACAAGTGGAACAAATGCTTCCATGTCGCTTAACGCCTTTTCAAAGTCTTTTTCTTTAGCAGTTCCAATTCCGATTATATAGCTTCTTAGCAAAGTTTCTTCATGATATATATCAGGTTCCTCTAGTAACTTCCTGAAATCGTTGTTTTCACTTACAAGCTGTTTTGCATATTTTTTTAATACAGGCTGTCTTATTCCAATTATATTATTGCAGCCTGGAATGAGTGCAGAAGTGAATTCTGCATAATCACCTTTATCGCACATATTCATTAGTTCTTTTCTTATATAGAAAACCATATACCCTCCGTTCGTTAAACACTCTAACTTATGTATTTTAAAAAAATATGGCAGCCAAAAGGATATTTCCTAATGACTACCATATTTTATTCTACCGTTTCTAACACTAATTCATCATATAAATAGGGATTATTCATAAAGAGGATACTTATCTGTAAGTCCCTTTACCATCTCCATAGCCTTTGCCTTATTAGCATCTACATCATCAACAAGCAGGGCAATAGCTTCTGCTACAACATCCATATCTGCTGTGTTGAAGCCTCTTGTTGTAACTGCTGCTGTACCAAGTCTGATACCACTTGTTACGAATGGTGAGGCTGGATCGTTAGGAATAGTGTTCTTATTACATGTAATATTAGCTGCATCAAGAAGCTTTTCAACTTCCTTACCAGTCTTATTCTTGCTTATAAGGTTAACAAGCATAAGATGATTATCTGTACCACCAGAAACAATATCAAAGCCTCTGTTCATAAGACCATTGCAAAGAGCCTGTGCATTATCAACAATGTTCTTAGCATATGTCTTAAAGCTTGGATCAAGAGCTTCCTTTAAGCATACTGCCTTACCAGCTATAACGTGCATAAGTGGTCCACCCTGGATACCTGGGAATACGCTCTTGTTAAACTTAAACTTTTCTGCATTCTCTGCAGATGAAAGAATCATACCACCTCTTGGTCCTCTTAATGTCTTGTGTGTTGTTGTTGTAACAACATCAGCATAAGGGATTGGGCTTGGATGCTGTCCACCTGCTACAAGACCAGCAATATGAGCCATATCTACCATAAGGTAAGCGCCGACTTCATCAGCTATCTCTCTGAACTTCTTAAAGTCAATAACTCTTGCATAAGCAGAAGCACCGGCAATAATCATCTTTGGCTTGCATTCCTTAGCGATTCTTAATACTTCATCATAATCTATAAAGCCTTCGGCTGTAACACCATAAGGAACTATATGAAAATACTTACCAGAAATATTAACTGGTGAACCATGTGAAAGATGTCCACCACAGTCAAGGCTCATACCCATAACAGTATCTCCCGGCTCCACCATAGCAAAGAATGCAGCAAGGTTAGCCTGTGCACCTGAATGTGGCTGAACATTGGCATATTCGCAGCCAAAAAGCTTCTTAGCTCTTTCAATAGCAAGTGTTTCAACAACATCTACATATTCACAGCCACCATAATATCTCTTTCCAGGATATCCCTCTGCATACTTGTTAGTAAGAGGACTTCCCATAGCTGACATAACAGCTTTACTTACAAGATTCTCTGAAGCGATAAGTTCAATGTGGCTTCTCTGTCTTGCTAGTTCATCATCCATAGCCTTAGCTACTTCTGGATCATAGTTCATTACTTCATCAAATGAATACATATTACAACCTCCGTATTTTTTATATTTATATAGTTACTAATTTTATATAAATTTTATATATAAGTCAATGTTTTGCAACTCTTTTATACATCTTTTATACATTTTTTATACAAACTTTTACACAATACGTTAATTATATTTATCTTAGAATATGCGCCTTAAGAAATTATATAAGCCATTATTCCATACAACTGCCTCGTGTCCACCCGGTCTGTAATAGAATATATGCTCAATAGAATGAGAAGTCATATACTTACTATAATATTCTGAAGACAGCCTGCAATAGGGATCCTCATCACCTGTAACAATAAGTGTAAGTAATGGTGCTTCCTTTCCTTCTGGTACAAGCTCCTCTAAAAGATACCCTCTGTTTCCATACGCAATTTCATCAAGGCCAGTATCAACAACTCCACCCACCGGTGCAAATGCCCCTGCATATCCGAATATATCAGGATGCGCAAAGCAAAGATAAAGAGCCTCCCTTCCTCCTAGTGAAAAGCCTGCCACCGCCGTATATTCTCTTCCTGTCTTTGTTGAATAGTGTGAATTAATATATGGTATAAGAGCATTTATTACATCATTCTCACATGCATCATATCTTGTTGTAAGCTCAGAAAAGCCATAATCTGATTCAACACCACCCGATACATCTGTAAATACGGTAAAGCTGACAAGAAGCATATCATTGCGGTTATAATCATAAACAGCATTCTGAGCTATATTAAGTGCATCCAGATTCTTATAATCCATATAATTGCCACCCATACCGTGCATAAGATATACTACCGGATAGCTTTTGCTCTCATCATAATCCTTAGGAAGAAATACATTAGCAGTTCTCATTGTATTAAGTGTTGGCGAATAATAGCTTATCTCCTCCACTCTTCCATAGCTTCTGTTTTCCTGCTGCTTATTAAAATCTGTAGGTTCATCATAATCTGTATCATCCTTATCATAGGATAACAGCTTTACATCATAATCATGATTAACCTTAGTATTATCTTCTTTATCTGAAGCTGTGTTGCTTTCCGTACAGCCTGTAAGTAATACTCCTGCTGCCATAACTAATGCTGCCATAACAGCCAATGTTGATTTGCAATACTTATTCTTTATTAACAATCCCTTCATTAACAATTCCTCCTATCTTAATATAACCTCTTTATATGACCAATATAACATCTTAAGTCCACTTCAGGTCAAGAAAAATATACAAAAAAAGTTACAACATTTTAAAAAATTATAAAAAAGGAGGGTACCGCACTAATTTCTTAGTGCGGCATCCCCCGATAGGTTTATAATATGTTTAATTCTCTTCGTTCTCTGTAATGCTTATAGATAAATCTTCAAGCTGTTTTGCATCAACAACATCCGGTGCATTAGTAAGAAGGCAGGTAGCATCCTTAACCTTAGGGAAAGCAATAACGTCCCTTATAGAATCTCTCTTTGCCATAAGCATAACAAGTCTGTCAAGACCGTATGCAAGTCCTGCATGTGGTGGCACACCATACTTGAAAGCATCTAGTAAGAAGCCAAACTTCTCATTAGCCACTTCATCTGTAAGTCCAAGTGCCTTAAACATTCTTGACTGTACATCTGCCTGATGGATTCTTACTGAACCACCACCAATCTCAGTACCATTAAGTACAATATCATAAGCCTTTGCACGTACTGAACCTGGATCTGATTCAAGCTTATCAAGATCTTCATCCATAGGCATAGTGAATGGATGATGCATAGCCACGAATCTTTCCTCCTCGTCTGACCATTCAAACTGTGGGAATTCTGTTACCCAGAGGAACTTATAATCATTCTTGTCAAGAAGTCCCATCTGGCCTGCAAGTTCAACTCTTAATGCACCAAGTACATTCCATACAATCTTGTTTCTGTCTGCTGCGAAAAGTAAAAGATCTCCCGGCTTACCTTCCATAGCATTAACAAGTGCATTCATCTCATCTTCTGTCATAAACTTAGCAAAGGATGACTTAAGTGAACCATCTTCGTTAATAGCTATATAAGCAAGTCCCTTCGCGCCATAGCCCTTAGCGAAATCAACAAGCGCATCTATCTTCTTACGTGGCATGCTTCCCTGACCTGCTGCATTAATACCACGGACAGAACCACCATTCTCAATAGCTCCTGTAAATACCCCGAAGCCACAATTCTTAACAATATCTGTGACATTCTTAAGCTCCATACCAAATCTTAAGTCTGGCTTATCAGAACCGAATCTGTCCATAGCCTCCTGCCATGTCATACGCTGGATAGGAAGCTTAACATCTATATCTAACACTTCCTTAAAAAGGTATGCCAATAATCTTTCATTAACATCTATTACATCATCAACATCAACAAATGATAATTCCATATCTATCTGAGTGAATTCAGGCTGTCTGTCAGCTCTTAAGTCCTCATCCCTGAAGCATCTTGCTATCTGCATATATCTGTCGTAACCAGAGCACATGAGCATCTGCTTAAAAAGCTGAGGTGACTGTGGAAGCGCATAGAACTTGCCCGGATGAATACGACTTGGTACAAGATAATCCCTTGCTCCCTCAGGAGTTGACTTAGTAAGCATAGGTGTTTCTATTTCAAGGAAGCCCTCTTTAGCAAGGAAAGCTCTTGTAAGAGTTGCCACCTTACTTCTCATAATGATATTAGACTGGAGATCTGGTCTTCTTAAGTCTAAGCATCTGTACTTAAGACGGATATCTTCCTTAGTGTTAATATTCTCCTCAATAGGGAATGGAGGTGTTTCTGATTCTGAAAGAATCCTCAAAGACTCTGCTGCAATCTCAATATCACCTGTCTTAAGATTCTCATTAACTGCACCACTTCTTTTAACAACCTTACCTACTACCGCTATTACGAATTCATTTCTTAAAGTATAGGCCTTATCAAAGCCTTCCTTGCCTACTATATTCTCATCAAAAAGTATCTGTACGATACCACTTCTATCTCTTAAATCAACGAATATAAGTGAACCAAGATTACGTCTCTTAGCTACCCAGCCCATAACTGTAACTGTACTTCCTATATCTGCACCTGATACCTCTGTGCATCTGTGTGTTCTCTTTAAGCCAACCATTGACTCTGCCATAGTTAATTACCTCATTCCTGTAAATATTAGATTTAATCCTGACTAATATCAAGTATATCACTTATATCCAAATCATCAATATCTATTCTGCTGTTCTTTATAAGTTCAAGCGTAGCTTCCTCGTGTATAAGCCTCTGAAAAAGTATGAATACCTTCATATCCAGATTCTTCACTTCATCTATCATAATTGAAACAGCAGTATCTATATCAAATGCTTTTCTATAAGGTCTGTCTGATATAAGAGCCGCGAATTCATCTGTAACCTTAATAATTCTCGCTCCTATAGGTATATCCTCACCCATAAGTCCATCCGGATAACCACTTCCATCGTAGCATTCATGGTGTGAAAGTACAATCTTCATAATACTATCTGAATAATCATATCTCTTCAGCACATCATAACTTATCTTAGAATGCATGCTCATATACTTCTTTTCTTCCTCCGGAAGATTCTCATTCGTTCTTCCATATAGATATTCAGAAAGCTTAAGCTTACCTATATCATGCACCATAGCTGCTATCCTTAGCTCATATGCCTCTTCCTCTGACATACCATATTCCATTGCCAGGGCGTAAGTCAGGTTAGCAACAAGCACACCATGCTTAATACCACTCTTAAAGTCATTGACTATATAGTCAATAAGCTCATTATTCTTTTCTTTTTCCATATTAAACTTAACCAATATATACTTTTATTCCAGACAAATGCTTTAAAATAATATATGTCTGAACAATACTTTATTATATTTTTCCCAGACAGAATTGTCAATCTTATAGAAACATTTGTGTGCAAATTTGTGCCCACATTTACGCTCATATTTACAATTATATTTTACGCCGACATTTACGCTGATATACTCTTACCTGTATACAACTGATAATATCTGCCTTTTTCTTCCATAAGCTGCTCGTGTGTACCACGCTCGATTATCCTGCCCTGCTCCATAACCATAATACAGTCTGCGTTGCGTACCGTAGAAAGTCTGTGTGCTATAACAAAGGAAGTTCTTCCCGACATAAGAGCATCCATTCCCCTCTGTACAAGTCTTTCTGTTCTTGTATCAATAGAAGAAGTAGCCTCATCAAGAATAAGTACTGGTGGATCGGCAACTGCTGCTCTTGCTATGGCAAGAAGCTGTCTTTGTCCCTGGCTTAAGTTGGCACCGCCACTATGAAGTACTGTGTTATATCCATCCGGAAGCCTTCTGATAAAGCCATCAGCATTGGCAAGTCTCGCTGCTGCAATACATTCTTCGTCTGTTGCATCTAATCTTCCATAACGGATATTTTCCATAATAGTTTCAGTAAACAGATTCGTATCCTGAAGAACAATACCAAGACTCCTTCTTAAATCATCCTTCTTGATGTGATTAATATTAATTCCATCATACTTTATCTTACCGTCCTGTATGTCATAGAATCTATTGATAAGATTAGTAATCGTAGTCTTACCTGCACCTGTGCTTCCAACAAATGCTATCTTCTGACCTGGTGTTGCATACATCTTAATATCGTGAAGTACAAGCTTGTCAGGATTATATCCAAAGTCTACACCAGCAAATGTAACATCACCCTCAAGTCTTATGTACTCGACAGGCTTACCATCCATAGCAGGTCTTTTCCAGGCCCACATCATAGTGCTTTCCTTAGTTTCCTCAAGCTCTCTTGCATTATTATACTTAACATTGACAAGCTCAACCCTTCCTTCATCAGTTTCAGGCTTCTCATCATACAGCTCGAATACTCTTCCTGCACCAGCCATAGCCATAACTATACTGCTTACCTGCTGGCTTATCTGTGTTACCGGCTGGGTAAAGCTCTTATTAAGACTTAAAAAGGCTACAAGAGTACCAATCGTAAGTCCTGAAAAATCACTAAGTGCAAGTATACCACCAACAATAGCACATAATACATAGCTTATATTACCAATATTTCCATTGACAGGCATAGTTATGTTAGCAATCTTATTGGCATTATCTGCGCTTTCCCTGAGTGCGTCATTTATTTTTCTGAACTGCTCTATACTTTCCTCTTCATGACAGAATACCTTAACAACCTTCTGGCCCTCCATCATTTCTTCGATGTAAGCATTTACCTTACCTATATCCTTCTGCTGCTCTATAAAGTACCTTCCTGAAAGCTCACTTAGCTTAGAAGTTACATACAGCATAATAACAACCATAATAACAGATACGATAGTAAGCGGAATATCAAGCACAATCATACTTACAAATGTAGAAACAAGCGTTATACAAGAGTTGATAACCTGCGGTATACTCTGGCTTATAAGCTGTCTTAATGTGTCGATATCGTTAGTATACACAGACATAATATCACCATGTGCGTGTGTATCAAAATACCTTATTGGAAGTGATTCCATATTAGTAAAAAGCTCGAATCTTAACTTCTTTAAAGTACCCTGACCAACATTAACCATAATTCTGTTATATACATAAGAACATATCACACCAACCAAAAGAACGGCTGCAAGCTTTATGATAGCTGCTGCAAGTGGAGCATAATCGTGTACTGCTGACTGTGTAAGTGGAATAATATAATTATCTACCAGCTTCTGGATAAAAAGCGTAGCCAGCAATGTTGTAAGTGATGATGCCAATATACAGGCAACAACCACTATACATGAGAACTTATAATTCTTTAATACATATCCTAAAAGCCTTTTCATAATAGGAAGAGGACTTTTCTTAGCTGCTTTATTTCCTGCTGCTTCCTTATTATTCAGGGCTGCACCTGTATTCTTATTTATCTTACTCATTAGCTGCTCCTCCCTTCCTGTCTTTTACCTGAATATCAGCCTCTGGCTGCTTATCATCTGGCTTAAACTGATTAACAGACTGATTATCTGGCTGCTCGCCTGACTGTTCGCCTGACTGCTCACCTGACTGCTCACCTGGCTGCTCGTCAAAGTCGCCGCCACCCTGTGTCTGGACTTCATATATCTCACGATACACCTTGTTACTCTCTATAAGCTTCTCATGTGTATCAAAACCGCTGATTTCACCGTTATCAAGCACAATTATTCTGTCTGCATCCTGTATACTTGATATTCTCTGGGATACTATAAGCTTTGTTGTTCCTGGTATCTTAGTTGCAAATGCTTTCTTAATCTTAGCATCTGTTGCTGTATCCACTGCACTTGTTGAATCATCAAGTATAAGAACCTTAGGATGCTTAAGCAGTGCTCTTGCTATACATAATCTTTGTCTCTGGCCACCAGAAACATTAGTACCACCCTGCTCAATCCATGTATTATACCTATCCGGCATACGCTCTATGAATTCATCTGCACAAGCCTGTCTGCAGGCTTCTACACATTCCTCCTCAGTAGCATTATCATCGCCCCATCTTAAGTTATCAAGAATAGTTCCTGAGAATAAAACATTTTTCTGAAGAACAACTGCTACTTCATCACGAAGAGTATCTATATCATACTTTCTTACATCAACTCCACCAACACATACACTTCCATCCTTAACATCATAAAGGCGGCTTATAAGGTTAACAAGGCTTGACTTACCACAGCCGGTTCCACCAATGATACCTATAGTTTCACCTGACTTAATATGTATATCTATATCATGGAGCGTATCTGTTTCACTGTCTTTTTTATATACGAAATCTACATGATTAAAATCTATTCTTCCGTCAGGAACTTCCATAACTGGTGCTTTGGGATTAGTTATATCTGCCTTCTCGTTAAGCACCTCTGCTATACGTCTTGCACTTGCAGCACTCATAGACACCATAACGAACACCATCGAAAGCATCATAAGTGACATCATCATGCTCATAACATACGAAAACATTGATGTAAGATTACCTGTTGTCATAGTTCCATCTGCTATAAAGTGTGCCGCAAACCATGAAAGGGCAATAATACTTGCATATATGACAAACATCATAACCGGGTTGTTAAAGGCAAGCCATGATTCTGCCTTTACAAATGTATTATAAAGACCTGTTGCTGCCTTTTTGAACTTATCATTCTCATAATCTTCCCTGACAAATGCCTTAACTACACGTATACCAGAAATATTTTCCTGTACGCTCGCATTAAGATTATCATACTTTGCAAAACCTTCTGTGAATATAGGTGTTACCTTATATATAATAAAGAAAAGCACGAAGCCAAGAAGTATAAGTGCCACTAAAAATATAGTACTCATAGTCGGGTTAATGATAAAACACATAACCATACTGCATATCATCATAAGCGGTGCCCTGACTGCTATTCTAAGAAGCATCTGATATGCATTCTGCACATTGGTTACGTCCGTAGTCATACGTGTTATAAGACCTGCTGTACTATACTTATCAATATTAGAAAATGCAAAGGACTGGATATTCGTATATATCCCTTCCCTTAGATTACAGGCAAAACCTGTTGAAGCACTGGCTGCATACTTTC